>JBLIKA010000020.1:0-34730 GCA_047637355.1 Glaciecola sp.
CGCAATTAGCGTCTAATATAGGAAAGTACTTTCGAGTAGTCGGTTTTATTGCGATAACGTGCGGCGCTAGCTTAATATATTTGGATTTAGTCTAAAATGCATAATAAACACACCCGTTAACGCTATGCGCAACGATGGCTATACAAAGGATTGAAAATAATATGAAAATTCCAGCACTACTAGTTTTACTTCTGCCATTATTGGGATGTACATTTTTGGGTTATGCTGCTGATATCGTCATTGATCACCCATACAGTGACAATTCATTTACTGAGCAAAGCCTAGAAGCTGATATTGAGTTGCTAAGGCGTGCTTTAGGGGGGCATCCTCCTAGTCAAAGTCAACCTGGTAATTGTAACGACCTCAGGGGGTTAGAAAGGACTGAGTGCTTGAAAGTAGCCGACCAATTGAACAACAGCATCGCAAAACACCGTGATAAATAAAAAAACATACACTTGCTTATTTTTACCCGGCTGCGCAAGCACTGATATTAGGCGCTTATGAGGTTAATTTATACCTATAGACTGCTATTCCTATTAACCCTACTTTTTGCCGTAATACTCCCTTATTTTTGGGCATACAATTTTTCAGTGATGCGCGAAGTTGATTATGCAAAAGGTCTTTCACATTTTTTCCCAGAAATAGTTTTTTCAGTATTGGGTCTGCTTGGGCTACTTGGCATCTGGCAACGGTTTAAACATGCTATTGCTTTCTCATTGTTATCATGTCTTCTAATATTTCCAATGTTAAAAATGTCTATCGGAAGTCCAGCAACGGACGGTTGGTTTATAAGTTCAATCCTTATGGTTGCGCTGTGTGTTTCGAGTATTCGACTAAAGGAAAAGCAAAATGACACTTAACAAACGCAGTAACTCACTGGTTGCGTTCGTGACGGCCGCTTTATCAGCGCAATACGATCCGCATTTTTCCATTATGTTGAGCCGCAGTCTTTATGCGTAAATCTAAACTTGAACGGGTTTTTAACTATTTTAAAGCCATTACCTTTGCTAACTTGGCTGGCGGCTTAGTGACTTTCATCGCAGCCCTAGTTATATTTTTCATATGGAAAAACCAAGGAACTAATGGGCAACAATCTGTCTTTGATGATGCGTTAAACGTCAGTATATTTTTATTTCCTGTGGGTTTAATGTATAGCCTTATCGTCATTAGCCCGATTACTCTTTTTTTACAAAATCGACGACGAGCATTTCAAATTTGTTGTCTGGTTGCTGTTGTTTTACCGGGGCTATTACTCATAGGAAGTGGTTACTGGGGTTTGCTTGCGCTGAGTTATGGTTTATCAACAATGCTAATCTTTTTTAAGTTGTACTCAGTAGATTCAAACTAACAAAAATGCATGCTATGCAGGGTCTTAGCTCTTTTACTAAGTATTTTTATACAGGGATTTTAAGAATGAAATTCATTTTGTGTGGAGTTTTTGCGCTGGCGTTAACGACTGGCTGCGTCTTAGTGCCAACTAAAGACATATCAGCAGTAAATAAATGCGAAATATCAAGTGATCGTAAAACGCTAAAGATGATCAATGGTTTTGAAGACACCAACACATACTATTCGGTCAGTGGGTTGATATTAGTGCCCATTTCAGGAGTAGTATCGGGAGTGTATGTTGCAATTAACAATATTTATCATATTGGTGAAGAAATTATTGTTTGTGGTACAGGAAAACAGTCGCTATAAACTTCAAGTTCTGTGGGGGTGACCGGTAAGATTCTTTCTTTGATTAAAGTAATCCTCGGGATTATACTTATTTTGTGCGGACCACAGTAACTGATCTAACAGAATACATTACGCAAGCTGACTGTAGACTGAGTATGAGCGAAATGAGTAAGTAGATTAATTTGTTTATCCACTATTTGTTATGTTATTTATTGTAGAGGAAAGGTAATTAGTAATGATTAATACCAAAATATATAAGACTGTTTATCAGCTATCTGAAAAGCTAATGGACGCTGCTAATGAAGAAAATAGAGAAGCATTTGGGGCCCTTTATGCGCAATTAGAGTCCATTTGTATTGATAATGAAAATACACCTAAAGACCATCCTGAACAATGGGAAACGCTGGCTGATTTTACAGAAGAGTTAGAAGACGCAATACTTGGTTACGCAAAAGCCCTCGAAAAAGCTGTGGCAGTTAATTCAAAAGATCACTTGTCGTCGATTGCGTTTTCTATGGCTAAATTGCAACTTGAATTAGGTCAGACCGACGCCGCTATTAAAAATCTAGAAGATGCAAAAGTCAGCGCTAATAAAATCGCTGATAGAGAACTGAAAGAAGAAATAGATGAACTACTGGAAAAGCTATCAGTAGATTAATGTCAAAAGGAGCGTAAAAAATGGCTGAAGCAGTATTGAACAATGGTTCATATTTTGTCGGTTGGGGAACATTAGCACTAATCAATGCAGGGCTGGCACAAGGTAAGGGACGAGGAGGGCTTAACTGGTTCTTGATTTCGTTATTGTTAGGACCCATCGCTACATTTCTCTTAGTCGTAATGCCTGATATGCGCTGGCAGTCTTAATTAAAAAGTCGATTGTGGTGCTCGTTACGTAACAATAGGGATAGGCATCGCAAAACCGCAGTATGTTAATTTAGCCGTTACAAGGCCATTTTATTTTAATGTGGCAAATTTTAGTCGAGTTATAATGAATAAAATAAACCCAAAAAAATTACTCAAAAGTAAGTGGACGGCAGTAACGCCGGTGAACAAAGAAAAACACTTTATTATTTCAGAAATTGAGTTTGATGAAGAAGATACAGTTGTCGCTTGTTGCATAGAACCAGTCATGTCAAGACGCGCCATACCGATTAACTGGCTCGACTTAAAAGACGACGGTATTTGGATTCATGGTTGGAAATAGCTGGCCGAAAGGTTAATTTTAAACAAATTATCGAGTGAGGGAAGAATGAGTTTTTTTACTTTGTTAGGAAAAAAATTAACCGAATTTAAATATCATTATTACGGACTCTTTATTATCCAAGAAGTTCCAGTAGATCGATTTCATTCCATCATTTCACAATACATAGAACGCGGTTGGGAACTGAGCGGGGACTATAACGAAATAGAAGACGCAATCTCCAAATGGTCATGCAGACTCAGAAAAGGCACAAGCACGCTGGATTGTGAATGGGACGAAACAATACAAGGGAGCTTTATTGGGCCCCAAAGAATTGTTTGGGGTTTAGGGCAAGAATTTTGTTTTACTGCAAATAACGCGCCTCAATAGCCGGATAGCGTCGAAGATATTTTTGTAAGGAGGTCTAATTATGTTTTACATTGGCGCTGCCTGTTTCATATTACTGGGCGTGTATAATTTACTCGATAAACACTTTGGAAAACAAGATAAGTTACATGTCGCTATGGATTGGTATATAAGTTTTGCTATTTTCATGACGGCTTATTTTTCAATTATTGTATTGGGCATCGTTATTAAAAGTATTGGTATTGAACAATCCGTTTCGCTCGCCCTTGCGGGTTATGTGTTCTACATTATTATTCCATTTCTGATCGTAAAACTGATGTTAGATTACTCTGTGAAAAAAGCGATTATTTACTCATCTGTAGTACCATTTGTCGCTATCCTCGCTGAAATTCCGTTTGTATTAATAAAGGGCCCGCTTAGTGCTTAGCTGAGTTGCAGTTGGCTTCAAACAAGGGCGCATTCCCGATAACTGGTTTAGACCGCAAAGACGACTTGTATTCAATAAAAACCGAAGAGAATGTGAAGTTAAAGTGAAAACGAGTAGAAGATGAATTACTGGCATAGATAAGGAAATTAAATGCACTTTATTTTAGGGATACTTTCCACGGTAATTACCATTCTTGTGTTAATAAATCGCTTGAAGCAAAGCGGAATTGACTTCGGTTGGCTTAACCCATTTAGCTGGGCGCGGCGACGTCGGTTTCGTCAAGAATACGAAATGCACCCTGCATACACACTAGAATCGCCTATGGATGTGGCTGCATTATTTATGGTCGCGGTAGCAAAAAGTGATGGTGATATGACAAAAGGCCAAAAAGACAAAATCCTTTCATTATTTGCTGCTGAGTTTAGTCTTAACGATGTTAAATCGATAGCGTTGTTGGGTTCGAGTGTGCATATTTTCGGTCGTGGTGACGACGTGCTTGATAATCCAAGTCGAGTTTTATCCCGCACTATGGACAGTTTTACCGCTACCCAAGTTGCTTCGGTCTTGTCGATGCTAAAACAGGTAGCAAATGCTGAAGGTGAGCCGCGCAACTCACAGCAAAAACTTATCAACAAAATAGCATTAGCGATGCCGAATTCAAAGCAATGAGTGAGCTGATTGCAACCTGACTCTAAAGCAATCCTGGTAAAAAACGCTAAAAGGTTGGACTTGACATAGGTAACCTATTGCGTTCGTAAGTGGATTGATATATTCGCCAAAAAAGACCAAGCAGCAATAGTATCACCTGATCAATTGGCCCTTTATAGGGGGGGAGTTTTTGCATGACGGAAATGTTATTCTTGCTAAAGGTACAAAGTGATAGTTACATTACTATTTGAAATTCAGGCTCAGTAGATAATAGTTTGCAAGGCTATAAAAAAGTGTTTTACATGAACCCAATTAGCTATTTTGGAGAATAAATATTACACCTAAGTATTGGCTTGCAATCGCAACATATCAGGCTTTGTTTGTATTGATAATTTTGCTAATAACCAGCGGCATTAATAACAAGAGAGAACATATTGCAAATAACTGAAAAAGGAAAGCTGTCGTTGAGCGTCCGTATTATTGTGGGTGTACTCTCCCTGCCATCACTACTTCTTGCTTTTATGCTTATTTCAGATGCTCTCAAAGGCAATTTTGATGGTATCGGTGCATTTGAGATTATTTATGCTTTAGTCGGATTCTTTGCGATTTATATTGCTCTTACCGGTAAGAAGTTTTTCTAGCATGGCTAGCGATACATTGAGTAAATCAGAAATATGACTAATCAGGGTATTAATTAGATTACTAAGAAGGCTGAACACACAGTGGAATTAGCAGTAAATGTAATAATAATAATACTGGTAGGTATTGGCGCAGCCTTATTCTTTGTAGGTTCGCTGATTGTCGTTGTAACCGCGTTTGGGCACAAACAATATGCTTATGGTGTACTTTCGCTACTATTTTTCCCTTTAAGCATTGCCTACTGTTTGCAATACAGAAAGGAAGGCGCTTATGCATCAAAGTTTCTTATTAGCGGTGCACTTTTGGTTGCCGTGACCTTTGGTTTAGCCAATCTGTTTTATAAATTTTAATGATCTTATTATTATAACTACTCCACCCTATCTTATTGCTTGAGTAGCCTATCAGTAGCTCGCTAATAAAAAGTAACGCTTTCTGATAGAATTATAAAAAGCATCAATTTTTATTCGGATAAACTCTTCATGAATATACGCTTCATCAACAGCGCTTTATTTCTTTTAATAGTCGCCTTTTCTGCATCACTAAAGGCTGATTGGTATTCCGATAGTGCTGGCATTATGGGTACTAATATATATGTCGAGGTGTGGGCTGAAACACCAGTGCAGGGTGAGTTGGCAGTGCGAACCGTCATGGCGGAAATGGAGCGTATTAACCAACTAATGAGCCCTTATATTGACACTAGCGAATTGAGTGTTATAAACGCAACCGCTGGCCAACAGCCGGTGGTGATCAGTGATGAAATGTTTGAGTTGATCGACAAATCGGTAAAAATTTCAGAGCTTACAAAAGGAGCGTTTGATATCACCTTTGCAAGTGTGGGTTATTTGTATAATTACAAACAAAACGAACGTCCAAACGAGGCAATGATTACCTCGTTATTAGACGCAATTAACTATAAACATATCAAACTGAGTACAGAGAATAAAACCGTTGCTTTTACACATGAGAAAGTAAAAATTGATTTAGGTGGCATTGCTAAAGGGCATGCCGTCGATAATTCTATTTCGTTATTACAGCGAATGGGCATTATGCATGGTCTAGTAACGGCTGGTGGCGATACGCGATTAATTGGCGATCGACGCGGTAAGCCATGGATTGTCGGCATACGTGATCCAAGAAACAAAGACAAACAGGCAGTAGTTATGCCACTACAAGACTCAGCTATGTCAACCTCAGGCGACTATGAACGTTACTTTGAGGAAGACGGCAAACGCTATCATCATATATTGTCGCCTAAAACAGGTAAGTCGACTTACGATGTGCAGTCGGTATCGATTATTGGCCCAAGCAGCACGTTCAATGATGCACTGTCGACTGCGGTTTTTGTAATGGGTTTGCGAGAAGGGTTGGGCATGATTAATCGTATTGACGGTTATGATGCAGTGGTAATGGATAATCAACGCAAAATGCATTATTCGACTGGCCTGCAACAATAAGGCTCTGTAAGTGATGAACTTTATTAATAAGTTTTTGATGCCCTTTGCCATCTCGTTGCAGACCATTATAAATTCAAAATTGAATTTTCTATACCAAGTGGTAAAATAGGCGCGGTAAATTAAAGAAGTTGATATGGTTTCAGGAGTATATACCTTGACTAGTGGCCGTAAGCGCGAGTTTGATTATGAGATAGCACTTGATGCCGCAATGCATGTGTTTTGGCTGAAGGGCTATGCTGGTGCTTCATTTAGCGACCTTATTGAAAGTATGAACATCAATAAACCCAGTATATATCGAGCGTTTGGTAATAAAGAAGATCTATTTATCAAAGCAACGCAGCGCTATATCGACACCAAAATGAAGGCTCATCTGGCATTGTTATTTGAGGAAGGTGTCACGCTAAAAACTAGATTTAAAAAACATATGATGTCTATTATTGATATGCAATGCAGCACTGTTGATTCGAAAGGCTGTTATTTAGTGTTATGTCAATCAGAGTTGATTGGCGGTGGCATACCCTTGCAAGCTCAGTTAATGCTAAAAGATGCAGAGGCAATTCTAACGAAATGTTATGAGGAAATTTTTAGCAATGATCCTGAAGCCATCTTGTTAGGGTTAGATAAGAATGCTAAATCCAATAGTTTATCTCTGTATACCATTTTGAAAGGCACGGCCTCTATGGCTCGGTCTGGCGCGGTAAAATCGGAATTGGAATATTCTGTAGATACTATTCTTGCTGGAATTGGGCTTAATTAAAACTGGTCCAGTGATCTCATCTGTCCGAGCCGCCTTCTTTTCGTTTTACTTCCCCGATTGCTAACCTCACGGCATTAAGCATTACCCCCTAATCCTAATTAATGATTTTATCTACCCTCACAGAGTTCTAGCACCAAATGATTGGTTTGCTTGTAAAGAAGGTGCCGTGAAGCAGCAGTTGGTCATGCTAAGGGGAAAAGATAGTGTATTCATGACGAGTTTAATGCGCTATCACGGCAATCCATAGCTGTATTTGATTGCGCACATTGACATTAGTGTACCACTCGGTACAATAACTTTGAGCTAATTGTACCGAATGGTACAAAATATTGACGGCGCAGATTTACATAAGGTATTTCGCTCCAATTATCGCAATACACAAAGAGCATTAGATTTTTCTATGCATCAAATTAGGGTATTGATTGAGGCTTTTATAGAAATTGCTGTGATAGGGATTTCTCTATGAATCCATTCATCAGTAAATTGGGTAGCCGTCACACGTAAACGCAAAATTAAGTTGAATTAACTTTTTATTTAAAGGAAACGCCATGACATCATTAAAAATTCACACAATTGAATCAGCTCCCGAAGCAAGCAAGCCGTTACTAGAAGACTCTCAAAAATCGTTTGGTATGATACCTAACCTGCACGGCATTTTAGCTGCCTCGCCACAGGCACTTGAGGGATATCAAAAATTACACGAATTATTTTCTAATTCGTCATTCAATTCTGAAGAACTGACTGTAGTTTGGCAGGGTATCAACGTTGAACATGAATGCCATTACTGTGTTCCTGCTCACACTGGTATCGCACATTCGATGAAAGTAGATGCTGCATTAACCGACGCATTGCGCAATGAACAGCTAATGCCTACGTCTAAATTACAAACCCTACTAGATACAACGCTTATTATTGTTCGAAATCGAGGTCACATTACGCAGGAAGAGTTAAATACCTTCTATGCTGCTGGCTATGGTGAGCAGCATCTGTTGAATATTATTTTAGGTTTGTCACAAAAAGTGATTAGTAATTATACCAACCATATTGGTAATACACCGATAGACAAGCCATTCGAAGACTTTGCTTGGACAAAAGTTAAGTAAAAAGCGTGGGTTAGTAAAAGAGGTAAAAACAGTGTTTATACGGATTTTTACCTCTATTTGCTCATTCAGATTTGG
Source organism: Glaciecola sp. (assembly GCA_047637355.1). Classification (GTDB taxonomy): domain Bacteria; phylum Pseudomonadota; class Gammaproteobacteria; order Enterobacterales; family Alteromonadaceae; genus Glaciecola. The sequence continues at coordinate 8,327 of JBLIKA010000020.1, forward strand.
CGTAATAGACTGCGCATAATATGGGTTTGATGAAGTTAACATCCATGTCTTGCCTGTCATTCATGACGAGGCCTCCCATCTCGAAGTTGTTATGCTCAATCGACTCAATTCATATTGCTAAGCGCTAATAACACCATTTACTATAGGTTCAAACGCAGTCAATGAATCCATCAAGGCAGCATTACCTAAACCTGTTTGTGGAAATAATGTGCGCATTTGCCCTTGTTCACCGTGCAAAGCAAGGTAGTTTAAGATAACCGTTTCAACCAACAAGTTGACGTTGTTCGCAGCGGGTGTTGCGGAGGTTTCAACGGAGCCATCGCGACGCATATAGCCAATTTGTTGACTGACGGCTTGTTCTTCGGGCGTGCCACCGATTAATTGAGGCGTGCCATTGGGATTGTAAACCATAAAAAAGGAAGCAGCGGTGGACGAGTTGTCACCCGTCCATACACCCTTACCGCGACCGTTTTCAGAGTCGTCTATCATACCGTTACTAAATACTGAGCCATCACTGACTACGTACATCATTACAGGAACGCCTACGCGAGCGGCATATTCCAGTACAGCACCCATGCATTTACCAGCGCGCAAATCTCTTACTTCACCAGTTGACCGATTGCCAGTGTGATAATCGTAGCCGCCCATCGCAATGGTGCCGGCCCCGGCGAAACCATTCATTACCAACTTCATGACTGAAGCTGTTTTTTGAAATTCACGATCACCGTCGAATTCTGCTTGAGTGAAAATACCGTTGTCGCCCACAATATTGGGGTCAAGTTCCGGGTTAAGCGAGGAGGGATCGCCAAATCTATCGGCGATATCTGCACTTTTAACATAACCGCAACGCACGAGTTCTTTTAGATTTTCGTCGCTGCTAAGTTTTGTATCAACGCGATTTAGCTTCATGTCACTAATACGTTGAACTGACTCCATTACAGAAACCGCATCTTCTTGACTTAACAAGCCAACAAGATCGCCTGTATCCACTAAGCCGGTTACGTCGGAAGCTCTGTCGACCTTTGTTGGGCGTTTACCTGGATCGATTAATGCTGCAGGAGCCATAGAGCTGCCGCCACTGTCGGAGTTTCTTGAACCAATTAAGGTTAATAGTGAGCCGTCCGAACCTGCACGATTAATCCCGTACATTGGGTTGTGCGGATTGTTTCCTGTGTCATTTTCTGAGCGGGCTGGGATAACAGCACCATTCACATTCGCGCGATTGCCTACAGCTAGTTTCTCTTGGATACCGCGTAAAAATGCACTGTCAGCATGAAACGCTAAGCCTAATTCATTATTGATAAAGTCAGATAAACCGACGATAGGATTGGCAATACTCGGAACCATGTCACCAGGTAAGCCTTGTCGGCTATAGCCTTGGGTACTTAAAAAGTCCATTTGCCCGCCACGACCGCCAATTAATACATTTGACCCTGCAATATTTGCACCGCCAGCTAGATCAAAAACGATAAAAGGTATCTTGCCAGCACCTTGAGTTGCAATACCACAGCCAGCTTTTAATGCTTCTAAATCGGGCGATAAACTGGCATACGCCTTGCCCGAACCCGCCAGCATACTTAATACTGAACCGCCTACAACAGCTCCCATTCCAGCGTTAAATCCCTGAGCTAGAAAATCACGACGTGTTACTGGTTTACTGTGGTTTTGGTGAAATAGAGGTGCGTCCGGGTCTGAACCATTTGTGCCCCCCATGCCTCCATGATCTGTTTTAGCACTCGCGCCGACAGAAAACTTTTTTGAAAACGTACGTGTTATTTTTTTCATTTTAATCACCTATTCGCAGCAGCTATTGCATAACAACAGCTGCACTACCGAGAACGGCTGCGCATGTTGCTTTTGCTACTGTGGATGTCGTTTGCGCTGAACAAGAATTGTTAATTGAACAAGTTGTTAAGCGGTCGATTAAGTTATTTAATTCGGTTGATACATCAGCCGACGCTGGCTGGCTACTTAAGCCGTCTCCAATCATGCGATCAATCAGCGGATCAATAAGTGCCGACTTCTCTGCAGAGCTAAACCCTGTATTTGCTGACTGATTAAAATCGAAACTTGGGAAGTACTCAGCTCTAATGTTGTCACTTTCAATCAATACATCACAATAGCGTATTGCCATTTGCGTGATTGCCATTTGATTTGAGGCTAAGAAGCTTTGTATTTCAGTTACGCTTGGCAGTTGTTGACGTAACTGCTGATAGGTACTATTTACTTCAGGGTTTGAAGATGACACTCCAGTAAGTGCGGCCATACTTGCATTGACTTCAGCAAAGTTGCGGATACCGATATCGGATTGGGGAGCTAGGTCCACGGGTGGCGCTGCTACTGGAGTTTCCGGAGTTGGACGCAAAGACACCGCATCACCTAACACTTCAAAGGTAAGAAAAAACTCGTCTTGAATGGGCCCTTTCTGTACTGGAATAATGGTACCTTGTGGAGAAAGTTGCTGGCCTAATTCATTACTAGCCGCTTCTACGCCATCAACTGTTAAGTTCAAGGTTGCAAAAACTTGACCGCCTTTTGATTCACGTCCATTAACGCCAATACGGATAGCGGTTAACGTAATACCGTCGAGATTTGCATTGGCATCGAGGCTTATCATTGAGGGCTCGGTAAATAAGTAGCTATATGAATCAAACTGACTTACTTCAAATACAATATAGCTTTGCGGTACGTTAATGATTTGGGAGATGCCAAAGAGTAGGAAAAATTTCTCACCCACTCCAGCATCAAAGTTTTTAACAATTTGTTCAGAGGTTAATACGCGGTTATGCATCGCTGCCATTCTAATTGTTCCGGCCCATGGCACATCACCTGAAACTTCGTTACCAAGGACAAATGCAAAGCTATCATCCCAGTCACTTAAGCCAGCTGCTTCAATACCGTCTTGGTCACCTGTAAATTCACCATTTACATAAATTTGACGACCACCAACGCCGTCGTAGTTAACTACAACATGTTGAAGTGCGGCTTGTAAGTCTTCGTCGGCATCACGAGTACTGAGTGCAGGCATACCATTTGTATCAGTATTTTCATGGCGTAATAGCATGTCGTAGTTGTAAAGCGTTTGACCTAAAGTGAAATTACGTCTGTCGCGACCACCTGAATAGCTGACAATACGCGCGGGCCCCTCTTGAGTTACGTTTGCGGGGGCAACCCAAGCTTCGATGGCAAATTCGCCAGTGGAGACGATCAAATCATGAATTTTTTTACTATCAGTAGTTGAACCCTGTGCCTTACCATCATTTAACTGAATACCATTACCGCCAACCCACTCATAAGCGCCGCTTAATGTAAGATTGAGTGCTGGCTCGACACCGCTTGTATCAAAAGCAATATTGCCCGATGCTGTTTTGAATTCCCACTTTGCAATAAGGTTAGTCTCAAAGCGACCACCGCCTGTTGCTAGCGTGCCATCAAACAAAGTAAGCGCGTGTGAGCTAACGAGGTTTGCATCTAATTCGGTTACGTCAATAGCATCTGCCATTGCTTGAATAGCATCTGCCAGTGCTTGGCCGTCCGTGCGACAGTCGTCAGTCCAGCAGTTATGGAACTCATCTCTTAATCTTGCCACCATCCTTGAGTCTTCTGGTAAATCTAAGTTCATCTTTGAGGTTGATGCAGCATAAGCTTCAGCAATATCTGATGATGCCAGGTAAGGTGAGATAGGAATGGCTGCTGTTGATTGGTGACAGTCAACACAATGCGCGCGTAATAAAGGGTAAACATTTGATTCGAACAAACCAGAGTCAGCGGGGAAGTTTTTATTGGCACCCGGAATTTTAACTACGGGGACATTTAATTCTATGTTGGTAGCCAGTTCTTCGGTGCTTACCCAATTGCCAATCCAAGTAGTCAGAATATCAGCACAAGCCGATGCATCACTTAACCAACAATTGTGTCCGCCGGCTACTTTACTGACAAGTTCAGACTCGGCAATACGCGAGCTACTAATAAGACGGTTAACTTCAGCATAGGCAAGGTTGATATCATCAAAACGCGCAAAGGGTGGTGATTGCTGGTCTTGCACATGGCAAGCGCCACAACGATCTGGCTTCGCAATGTTATCCCAAAGGGCTAGCTTAAAGTTTTGAACGTCGGTGGTTGCTGGTGCGGGCCCTGCATAATTTAAGGAAGGCTGCTGCACTGGTTGTGGTAAAGGCGTTTGCTCTACCTTGGTCGCGCTGCCCCCGCCACAACTTGCAAGTAGCAATATAGCTATGCTGGCGGCGCCAATATGGCGAACAGCATAAACCGCTTTAGAATAACCCGAGATATTGCTGATGCGTTGTTCGCCTAGTACAGTTTGCAAATTAGAGTTTGGAGTTGAGTTAAACATATTCTAGTCCCCCTTGCAGTAGTCTGCAGTAGCGGCAAACACGTTTTTAATGTTGTAGTTGTTACCCATAAATTCAGTTTGAATTTGAGCAATTGCTGCGCGGTCAGCTTGGTCTTGAGGTGCGCGCAAGCATACGTTTTTGAATACCTTTTTAACTTGGCAATTTGCGAAAGTTTGACTATTTGCAAGCTCTTCGCCCATCGATTTGGCTCCGCTGCCGCTGCCTGGAAGAGCGTCAGACCAGCCAATGGTTTGGTTTTGGCCTTGGCGCCAATAGTTGTCCCAATTATCATTCATCGTGACATAACCGAATGGGAAGTTATTCGAGTTTATCCAATATTTAGCTTGCACCCTAAGTTGTGTCTCAGTATCGATTTGACCTTGAGTGTTATAAACAATGCGTCCATTTTCGCCATCAGGATCGGCTTCAACGTTATAGTCATAATTATAATAGGCAAATGCCTGAGCGAGCGGATCCATACCGGAATGACAACCTGCGCATGAGTTGGTGAAAATACGGCTGTCACCACCTGGGCTGCGACTCAAATCTTGACGAATTCTGTCTGGCGGACGGCTAGTGTCTTTAAATGCCTCGAGGTCAGCGCACATATGATTCATGAGGGTAAAACGGAACATGGCTCGGTTTGTACCATCTTTAAAGAAAGATTTGGCAGCGCCTCTGGTTGTCATTACGCCTGCGGTCGCTTGTGCTGGAATACCCGTTAATGAGGACTGAGTGGTTGCAACCAAAACAGTCGACAAGTCGGCACCTGAATTTTCTAATGCCTCATAATGTGCATTGTTGTTGGTACTGTAAGAAGGTGCGCCTGCGCTAGAATTTGCTATATAAATTATGTCGCCGGTTAGTACTTGGCGAAAATCAATCTCATCCCTAATCATGCCAATAACCGTTGCTGTGTAGTCATTCAGTGGCGCGAAAACGTCAAACTCTTCATTCGTCCATGGTGTAACCCAATTCTTAATCGTGACGTTATAAAAGCTAGGTGACTGCATTGCGATTTGTGCTGCCCCTTGAGCATTGCCAGCCTCGATTAAATCAGCCATTTGCTGAATTACTACTGATGTGCCTGGGACGCCAGTCAAACGGTCATGCATGCGTTTGGCTTGTTCTGATGGTCCGGCAGATACCAACGCACTTGCCAAAATGAGCGGTACAGATAAGCAGAGCAACTTCAGCATCTGCTTTGCTTTGGTAGATGCGTTACTAATTGGGTTATTTGATTCTTTTGCTGACAAATACATCGAATCAACTCCTTTTTTGAATGTGAAATATGTTATACCCCCCTTTTACGTATCATTAGTTATTCTCTGGTAACAATAAGTGTTTGCCTATATACCGATTAATCGCTAAGTCGGTGGTTGTATAAAAAAAAACGGGATTTAAGGACCCATTTTTGCGTACTATCAATATCTATGCCGCACTTTATAACATACTGTTTTATATAAATTTAATTTTACCCCCTCCTTTTTTTTAGTTGCTTAATCTAGTCAAAACAGAACAAGGTGTTACCAATATACAACAGTTGATAAGTATTCTTTTTAATTACTTCGCCTGATTATATCTGTGATGAAGGTAGGTATTCTTGTTTTTACTGGCCTAGCGGGAGGATTTTCAATTATTTGTGGCATTAATGTGCTTTTGATAATTGCCGACAACAACTTAGCAACTGAAAAACACATATATCAATTTGGAATTAAAACCAAATAAAATAATTATTTTTGTTATTAACTGTCGCAATTGTGGGGTAAGAAAATATACCTAAACTGACAGTATAAAAATTAATCCTTACATATAGAAACCAAGATTGTCGTGCTGACTTCATGGTGTAAGGCTGATACGTTGAGGTGAAAGTGTGTAGTGCAAAGATTCAAACAAATATACCTTTCAGGTCAAGCAATAAAAGGCGTTGCACTTTAGTGACAGTATAAACACGTAAGGTAGGTCAGTATCATAATGATGCGGTTTTATCTTCACAATGAGCAGAGCAATATGATGACTCGTAACCCAAACACTGATTATTTGTTAAATAAATCATTACCAAAGGTGATACTTTGCGTGTGCTTATTTGCACTTGCAGCTTGTGGTGGTGAAGCTATAACTAACCAAGAACAAGCCCCTGATCCTGTTGTTATAGACGTACCGATTGCGGTTATTAAGCGTGATTTGAGTATTGAAGGTGCTGATATGCAGCGCTCTATTACCGCTCCGGCCCTTTTTATTCCGGGCGCCTCTCTGATTTTTAAAGCGCGGGCTAACGCAACTGCCCTCGAAGTAGATATTACACAAAACGTATTTGAAGACCGAACCGATGCAGACGGTAATCGTCTACCTATTGATATCAAAGATCTAGAAAGCTCATATGATGGCTCGCGTCTTGTCTTCAGTATGCGTGCGCCAGAAGACGAAAATGCGGACGAGAATGAACAGCCGACATGGAACATTTGGGAATACGTTGTTGACACGCAAGATTTACGTCGAGTTATTTCTTCAGACATCGTGGCACAAACTGGTGAAGATACCGGTCCAGTCTACTTAGCGGATGGTCGTATTTTATTTAGTTCAACTCGTCAACGTGGTAATCAAGCCCGTTTGCTCGATGAAGGAAAACCGCAGTATGCCGGCTTGGAAGAAAGTCGAGAAGTTCATGCTTCCGTTCTGCATATTATGGACGCGAATGGTGAAAACATTGAACAAATTTCGTATAACCAAAGTCACGATTTAGACCCACTAGTAATGCCCAACGGAAAAATTATATTTAGTCGCTGGGACCAATTTGGTGGCAGTAAAGGTGTACATCTTTATCAAATGAATCCGGATGGTAGCGATTTAGAAGTTTTATATGGCCGTCATAGCCATGCCGATTCTGCGGGTAATACCGCAGATATTCATTTTACACAAACTCGCGTGACTCCAGATGGCCGTATTCTTGTTGCGCTCACTCCATTTGAAAAAGAAGAACTAGGCACCGATTTTGTTGCAATTGATGTGACTAATTATATTGATAATTTTACGCCCGTTGCATCCGCAGCTTCCCTAACGGGACCTGCACAGGAACAGGCTCTGTTTGAAAGCATCGATATAGAGGCCGATATTTCTCCTGGTGGCTATATTGCCGCTTTATATCCGTTATTTGATGGCAGCGGCCGTCAATTATTTAGTTGGAGTCAATGCCGTTTATTAGCCCCATTGGCTGGCGATGCGGCAGATGACGCTGTGCGTTCAGTATTGCCTTGCACAGCAGAAACGTTAATTGATCCAGCTTACGAAAAAGCACCGCCACTGTATGGATTATGGATGTTTGACCCAGCCCAAGGAACGCAGCTACCGCTAGCCGTGCCGCAAGAAGGCGTCACGTATTCGGAAGTCGTTGCCGTTGAGAGTCGTCCATTTCCAGCGGATCCTTCATCAACCATTGATACTGGCGAAACGGCGTTAATTGACGCCAATATGGGCATTATTCATATTCGTAGCGTGTATGATTTTGCTGGTGCTGACTTAAGTCCACAAGGTATTGTGAATATGGCAAATCCAACTGTGATTACCCCTGATCAAAGACCCGCTCGCTTTCTTCGAGTTATTAAAAGTGTGTCTATACCAGATGAAGAGACGCTTGATATAGAGAATAGTGCATTTGGGCGTTCCAGAAATCAATTAATGCGCGAGGTTCTCGGGTATACGCCTATTCAACCGGATGGCTCCGTTAAAGTAGCAGTGCCGGCTAAAGTACCTTTCGGTATTAGTATTGTTGATGCCCAAGGTAAACGTATTTCTGCACGCCACCAAAACTGGCTGCAAGTAGCCCCTGGTGAAACTAAAACCTGCAGTGGATGCCATGATGGTAACAATAATTCCGATATTACGCTGCGTCCGCATGGCAGAGCTGATGCCGAATCGCCTTCTATTAATAATGGCGCACCGAGCACTGGCGTGCCATTCCCAGACACTAATCCGGCACTGTTTGCCGATTTAGGTGAGAGCATGGCTGAAACCTTGACGCGAATTAATGGTGTTCCTGATTTAACGCCTGATATTTTATTTGAAGATGTGTGGGCAGACCCATCAGTGCAAGCACCTGCCGCTAATATTGCATACCGTTATGCTGACTTGCAAACGCCACTACCTATCACTCAAAGTTGTGCGCAAACGTGGACTTCAATTTGCCGCGCTGTAATTAACTTTCCAGATCACATTCAGCCACTATTTGAACTTGATCGTTCGGTCGTTGATGGCGATGGTTTGGTGGTGACCAATGATACATGCGTTGCTTGCCATAATCGTTTTGATGCCGATAACCAATTACAAGTGCCATTTGGGCAACTCGAATTAACTGGTAATCCGTCGCCAGCCGATGCAGACTTACTGACCAGTTACCGCGAACTCATGTTTAACGATGTCGAACTGGAATTAATAGACGGCGCGCTATTGCCGCGTTTGATACCTGTTCTCGATAATAACGGCGATCCGGTATTTGAACTAGATGAAGATGGTGAGCCTATTCTTGATGCCCAGGGCAATCCCATTCAGGTAACACAGCAAGTTGGTGTGGGTAGTGCGATGAACGTCGGTGGTGCTAATAATAGTGGTACATTTTTTGCTGCATTTGAAACAGGTAGTCACCAAGGTTGGTTGAGCCCAGCTGAATTAAAAATGATAAGCGAATGGCTCGATGTCGGGGGCCAAAACTATAATAACCCATTTGATGCACCAATAAATTAATGAAATTTAACCTACACTTTTTATTCGTCATTATCATTGCCTCTGCTTTTTTTAGCTTTTCAGTCAAAGCAGATGACCTTGTTGTCAGCGTAGTCGAGCCCTATGTCGACTTTCGCACTGGCCCCGCTAGCGAATACCCGATTTTTCACGTTGCTGAGCAAGGTGAAAGTATCACCATATTGAAAAAGAAAACAGGTTGGTATAAAGCAATCACCTATAAAGGCCAAGAGGGCTGGGTGTCAGCAGAGCAACTCGGTAAAACCTTCAAACCCAGTGGTGAGCAACTTTATGTGCCAACGGGTAGCTTCGAAGATTACACCAACCGTACTTTTGAATTTAGCGCATTCGGCGGCATCTTAGAAAGTGTTACTGCAATGTCAGTTGCTGCGGCTTGGAACGTAACGGGTAACTTAGTTGTTGAGGGGACGTATACGCAAGCCCTTGGTGATTTCTCTGAAAATAAATTATGGTCAATTAGATTGCAGCATCACACATTCCCTGAATGGAAAGTAAGCCCTTACTTAACGATCGGCGCTGGTGGCATAAATACGCGTCCTCGCTCCAATTTAGTACAAAGCGGAGATGAGATTCGAAAGAGTGATTTTTATGAAGTAGGCGCAGGTCTACGGTATTATTTTGCGCGTAACATGGTCGTAAAATTTGAATATCGACATATTATTGCCCTAACAGATCGCGACGATCAAGAACGTATTGAAGAATTCAAGTTGGGTTTTTCGGTGTTTTTTTAACCGTTAAACGGCTAAAACTTGCAGCAAGTAGATAGCCGATAACAGTCAATATCGCATTAGCATTAAACCCATAGCATGGTGAAATGAATGAAATTTAGTAAAAATGTAGTATGCAACCTAGTCATCATATTGAGTGTTGGTTTGTTCAATGGGCACGTGTTTGCGCAAAGTTCATCAGTAAAAAATGTAGCGCGTGCAATGCAGGCAAATACACAGCAACCCCCTGCATTGATCGACCCAAATATCGAACGTCGTGAAATTGATGAGTCGGATATTGATACCGAAGACGTCGAAATAGGTATTTTTGCTGGATTTATTAGCATTGAGGATTTTGAGTCTAGTGAGGTTGTTGGCGTCTCTTTGGCATACCATATTAACGAGAATTTATTCCTTGAAGCTCGCTATGCACAGGCAACTGCAGGGCAAACTAGCTTTGAGAAACTGTCAGGTGGCGCGCCCTTTTTAACCGAAGAAGAACGTGACTATACGTATTATAACTTATCATTAGGTTATAACATCAATGGTGAAACTTTCTTCACAGATAACTTAGTCTTCAATTCGGACGTTTATTTTACATTGGGCGCAGGTAGCACCGAATTTGGTGGTGACGAACGCTTTACGATAAGTGCTGGCGCCGGATATCGACTACTATTTACTGATTTTTGGGCATTAAAAGTAGACGTGCGTGATCACGTTTTTACCAGCGACATTATTGGCGTAGAAAAGGACGTTCATAATTTCGCTATTACGCTAAGCACAACGTTCTTCTTTTAACTGACGGGAGCAAACAATGACTAAAATGAATACAGCTTTAATAACATCAATATCGTTGAATAATGCATCAGGCGCAAGCCTGCGGCAGTGGCTTATGACTAGCGCATTAGCATTAGCGTTAACCTTCACCAGCATAAGCGCTATAGCAAAACCGACATCAGGCGAGCAGTCGCCTGATTTTACCTTGAAGAGTCGGGATGGCGGTAACATTAAACTGTCTGAACAAAGAGGCAATATTGTATTAGTTAATTTCTGGGCTTCTTGGTGCGGTCCATGTCGTGAAGAGCTTCCCGCATTTGAGAAATTATATCAGGAATACCAGGATTTAGGTGTAGAAATACTGGCGGTAAATGTGGATTCCGAAGCTGAAAAAGCCAATGTCTTGTTAGATGATATTGAAGTGAGTTTTCCGGTGTTGTTCGACACATCAGGCGAAGTAAGCCAATTGTATGACGTAAGTGCGATGCCAACTACTGTGCTAGTTGATCGCGATGGCAACGTACGTTTGTTGCATCCTGGCTACCGCAAGGGTGATGAAAAGAAATATGAAAAAGCGATTAAAATGCTAATGAGGGAGTAATGCACATGAGATTACTAAACAAAGCGTCTATCCGATTATCAGTTGTGGCTTGCGTCGCAATACTAGGTAGTGGCTGTGCAAGTACGTTTGAGAGCATCAATCCACTGGCGGATCTCGAGCCTTGGGTAAAGCCTTATGAGCGCAGCAACTTGGCCGATCCTATTATGAGTATGAATCGTAATCCGGTGGCTTTAGCGTATGCGAAGCACGTTTTTGAATCTCGCGAAGGTGCGCGTGGTGCCGATGGCGGCGCAGGTGGTGGTTGTGGCTGTAACTAAAAAACAAACGGGCACGGTAATTCGTCGAAATCTAAATAGGATCAAAGTTGCTATTGGCTTCTTGGCTCTTGTCTTTAGTATGTTATTTATTGGCTCGGCTAACGCTGCGGTGCTTCCTATTGAGCGCGCTGATGTGCTTTATCACTCTTATGAAGGCGATGGCGTGACCATTGATGGACCTTCCGTATTGTTGCGTAAAAATATTGCTGGGAAAGTGTCGGTGTCTGCAAACTATTATGTTGATACTGTGTCAGGAGCATCAATTGATGTGCGCGCAACGGCTAGTCCTTATGAAGAAGTACGTAAAGAAAAAACGGTCGGATTTGATTACCTCAACGAGAAAACGCTGTTAAGCACGAGTTTCACGAACAGCAGTGAAAACGATTTTGAAGCTAATTCAGTTTATGTAGGCATAAGCCAAGATTTTTTTGGTGACTTAAGCACTATATCGCTCAGCTACTCAAAAGGTTGGGATGTTGTTGGTCGTCGTGGTGATGAAAGTTTTGAAGAAGAGGCAGACCGTCAGAAGTTTGGATTAGGCTTTAGCCAAGTGGCTACAAAGAGTTTAATTGTTGGTTTTAATATTGAACATATCTCAGATGAAGGTTATTTGAATAACCCATATCGTTCTGTGCGTTTCCTTGATTCAACAACTGACCGTGGCTTTAGTTTTGCAACAGAAAAATACCCGAATACTCGGTCAAGCACTGCCTATTCAATCAATGCTAATTATTATCTTCCCTATCGCGCGGCTATTTACGGTGACGCTAGAATATATAATGATACTTGGGGAATAAAAGCGCAAAACGTTAAGGTAGGTTATATCCATCCGATTGAAGATGATTGGATTTTTGAAGTGTTTTTACGCCACTACAAACAAGATAAGGCCGATTTTTATCAAGATTTATTTAGCCGTCCTGATGAGTTTAATTTTATGGCTCGCGACAAAGAAATGAGCACCTACACAGGCTTAACTGCGGGCATTAGCGTGTCCTACGAATGGCAATTCTCTCAAACCGCTATTTTCAAAAAGAGCGCGGTGCACTTTGAATGGGATTACATGAAATTTGATTATGATGACTTCAGAGATGCTACGGCCCAAACGCCTGTAGGTGAAGAACCATTGTTTGGCTTCTCTGCAAATGTGTTACGCATCTTTGCATCAATTTGGTATTAGAAATGATTATGATAAACGCATCGAACCTAAAATTAACAAGCCTGCGATCGAATGGGCGCGTTGTCGCAATACAATTAGTTCAGAATGTATTAGTGCAATCGTGCTTAGCTATTACGCTGTTAATTGTAATGGCATTGTGGACTAACAATGCAAATGCACAGGAAGTCACAAGCGATACCCAAACGCCCATATTAGCTGAAGTCAAAAATCAGACTCCGATCCCTGACAGCGATTTAGCTGCGGAAATGGAAACATTGAAGCAAGCATTAGTGAATTTGAATCGTGATTTATTTATTTTGGAAGAGGATTTGTTGTTTCCGTCGAGTACACAAGTTGCGGTTTATCTATCCATGGACGTGGGGGAATACTTCAAACTCGATGCTGTGGAGTTAAAGATAGACGGTAAATTAGCAACCTACTATTTGTATACCGAACGCCAAGTTAATGCGCTATACAGGGGCGGTGTTCAGCGTTTGTTCGTTGGCAATATTAATCAAGGTACCAGAGAAGTGTCTGCATTCTTTATTGGCACAGGACCTGAAAATCGACCTTATAAACGTGCTGTTACGCTGGAGTTTGACAAAGACGATGAAGCAGCCACTATAGAGCTCAAAATTGTTGATTCGACGTCAAAGCAACAACCTACTTTTTCAGCTATATTACTTTAGGTCGATTTGCTTGTGTTTATGACTCAGTTCAAGGCCACTAAATTTACATTTGTTGCCCTCGTTTTGTTAGCACTTAACGGCTGCTTTTCAACACCAGAACCTCCTGCGCCGGTCCAAGAAACTCGCACTGGCGCACAAATTTTGGCACAAAAACGTCAAGACGTTGCTTTTGGTCAGGTTGTTTACAGCTACTTTCAAGGCGCACCGGATCAAACTTTGTTGCAAGTTGCTCTTGCGCGCATGAACGAACTGACGGCACAAAAACCTTACGCGCGTGAAAACCAAGACCGGCTCGACTTAATGAGAGGGGCTGTGAGTTTGCAGCTAGGTATGACAAAGCAAGCAGAGAGTATTTTTCATCGCTTATTAGCGCAATCGGCCGACCCCTATATTCAAGCCAATACTTGGTTTTGGTTAGCTAAGTCAAGCTTTGCGCAGAAACGTATGGGAGTTAGTGAGCGTGCGTATACCGCGATTATTGATAGTGATTTGGAAGACGAGTTAAGCGCGCAGGATAGGGAGGAACTGATTTACCAAGTGAGTCATGAACGCATGAATAATGGCGGTGATTGGGAAGCACTTGCAGATGAGTTAAGTAGCGACTCCATTTATCAAACTTACCTTATTGCTAATCAAGCTGTGATAGAACACAACAATCAAGACTACGACGCGGCTAGCGAGGCCTTTATGGCTGCGAAATTGCTGTTAAACGCCACGCCGGTTGCCAACTCGATAGAGGAAGAAAACAAAAGTACAAGTTGGTGGTCTTGGTTTAATTGGTTTGGTAATGGTTTAACTGAGAGTCAAGAGGTTCGGGCATTTCAAGAACGTAACGCATTATTCGACCGTTTGAACTATGGTTTAGGTATCACCTTACTCGAACAAAAAGACTTCGCCAACGCACTTATCGCACTCAAATTAATTGGCCGTGAATCATTGCAGGCTGAACAAGCGATGTTGACGTATGGTTGGACATTAGCGCAAGAAAATCGATGGCCTTTGGCAATGGCAGCTTGGCAATATTTACGTGACAATAGCAAGGGCATTTATGCATTACAGGCTAGTCACGGACTTGCATATGGGTATGAACAGCAAGGTGCATTAGCAGAAGCCTTTAGTTCACTGCGCGATTCTTCTCGCCAATTAGATTCCGCAATGGCATCGTTGAGCGAGTTTGATCTACAAGTACAACAAGCTGATTTTTTTGACAACACAGCGAATGGTAATTGGCCCATAGAGCATCGCGATTTACAAATTCTATTACTTAGCGGTGACAGCGATTTCGACAGTGCATATCTGCTCGAAGTTCGTCGCCAAGCCAAGCAGTTATTGAATACTCTCGATCAAAATATAGTACAAATAGACGGTATGTACCGTTTACTTGAGGAACGCGAGCTAGCGTTTGCGATTCGCAGCGAATCTTTGTCGTTAACCGATGCTCAAGAAATACTGGATAACACAAAGGTACGCATTGCGGCTTTTGAATCGGCTCTTAATGCAAGCCAAATTTCAGATAAGCTATTGGCAACAAATGTGCAAGTTTCAGCACTCGAACGTTTGGAAAAGGCTGACGCAAGAATAGTGCGTATTAATAATGAGCGTGAACGTCAATTATCTAAAAAGTACGCATTACGTGTTGCCCGTTTGAAAGGCGTGCTGAAGTGGGAATTATCAGAGGCTTATCCCACAACTCGCTGGCAACACCAAAAACAACTTAATAAATTAAAAGTAGCTTATGGTGACGCCAGTGAACAATATCGGCAACTTAAGCAACTGCAGAGGGATACGAGAATTATTAATGAACAGCGGTCCCGTGTTGATGTGATAGCGTTGGGCGCGCAAACCGACTATACGCGGGCGGAAACATTAGTTGATTCATTAACCGAACGCTTAACCAAGTTTTTACAAGCGAACATGGCTTTAAGAATGCAAGAGTTGGCGGATCAACAAGTCGCAACTAGGCTTGCAATTATTCGCATACAGGATTTAGCGCAGCCCGGAAGAGGACAGTAAGATGAAAAAAATTCTTATTCTCTCTCTTTGTACGCTGTTGGCAAGTTGCAGCATGTTTAGTGCTGAGGAAGAAGGGTTAATGATTAATGATGGAATAAGTAACCGTCCAACATTAGCTGAACTAGACCTTCAGCCTTTACAGGTCGAACCCTCTATTGCGCCAAGGTTATCGTTGGAAGAAACTCGTGACGAATATGCGGCACTGTTACCTTTACTAAAGGATGAAAAACAGCGCCAACAGGTTGCCTTTCGCTTGGCTGATATTGAAATGCAGCTCGCAGAAAAAGCACAAGAAGACGGTATTCCATTAGAAGCTTTACAAGCGAGTCAGTCCAAAACTCAAAGCAATTCGGATTCTATAAGTCGCCCGGATCTACTAAGCGATAATGCAGATGTGGGGATTGGGCAACTGCAACCGGCAAGTTACTTTAATAAAGCAATTTCGAGTTATAGAGAAGTTTTAGAACAGCAAGCCCAATTGGTTGCGCAAGCTGATTTGCTGTCTGATGATCCTACAAAGGTGGCCGAAGCCAAGCGCTCAGAAACAAAATACATGGATGCTATGTACCAACTATCTCGGGCGCTCGATTTAGATGGCAAATCGGATGAGTCAGTTGCCGTCGCTCAGCGTTTTTTAATGACATTTCCACCCCAAGCAAACGCGGTTACTAACTATCATATTGAATTGTATTTCCGTATTGGTGAATACTATTTTAATCGCCAAAAGTATGACAATGCGGTAGCCAATTATGACCAAGTCCTCGCGTTATCTGAAAAGACAGCCAATATTGCTGCCAACAACTTCTATGGTATTTCGGCCTACATGCTTGGTTGGAGTTACTTCAAGCAAGAAGAGCATGCTAATGCACTCGTCTCATTTTCGAAAATGCTAGATGAAACCTTAGCGCAAAATAGCTACACACAAACGCATATAAAAATTAATACATTACCCTTAGGACAGCAGAGGTTAGTGCAAGACACGCTTCGTATTATGGCCCTATTGTTCTCGTATCAAGGAAATGGCGAAGCAATAAAAGGCTTTTTTATTGCCAATGGTGAGCGCGCTTATGAGAATCTAATTTATGCGGAGCTAGCCCAGCAACATTTAAACGATGATCGCTTTAAAGACAGTGCTGATACGCTGTTAGTGTTTGCTAATATCTATCCCTTGCATGAGCGTGCTATCGAGTTTTACGTGAAACATATCGATGCTTATATACTGGGTAAATTTCCTACGTTAGTGCTCGAAGGTAAAAAAGGTTTTGTGGCAGCGTATGGCGTTGATGGGCCGCACTATTCGGGTCTACAGAGTATTATTGGTCGCCAAACTAGTACTTACTTGCGTCAGTACATAAAAGAATTGGCACAGAATGAACATAGCATAGCGCAAACTGTTGAGAGTATGTTTGCATCAAATACACAATTGGCCGGTGGCGAAACAGCTGAAAGTTCATTTGTGGGTTCGGCAATGTCCCAGGCCCAAAGCGCGTCTTGGAGTGCTGCTTCAATTGATGATTTAAGCAAAATTAAGCAGGACGCCTTTGTAAATGCTGCCGGATACTATGACCAGTTTATTCGCACGTTCTCACCCGATGATGAAGTTTCACAAATGCGTTTCTATCTTGGTGAAGCATTAAGCTCTGCGAATAAATTTAATTTAGCGATTGAGAGCTTTGAAATTTATGCTTATCAAGATTCGCCTAATCCTTTAGCCAGCGATGCTGCTTATGCTGCTTTATTATTGTTTAATCAATTATCTAAAAATATGGTTTTGCGCGATGCTGATTTTAAGCAGAAGTTCGAAGTGAGAAAGATGATCAGTCAGAGCTTGTTTGTCGACACTTTTGCAACCGACTCTAGAACGGTGAATGTGGCGCAGGCTGTAATGCAACGTTTGTTCGAACAACAAAGATACCTAGATGCGATACGCTGGAGCGATTGGTTATTATCAGGTGATAAACTAGATGGACAGGCCTATGCGAAAGCAAATTTATCCCCAGCGAGTTTGCTCGACAAGCATATTGGGGTACATGATATAAATGCAGAAAGCTTAATTTCAGCTCGCCTTGTGTTAGCGCACGGTAACTTCGCTCTAAAAAATTACCAAGTGGCACAAGTCGGTTACGAAACACTATTGAACATATTGCCACCGAAAGATGAACGAGTGAAAGAACTCACCAATCGCTTAGCTGCGACTTTCTTTCAGCAGTCAGAGCAGTTGTTAGCTTCAGCTAAAGTGAAGGATACGCTGGAGGCTCCATTACGTGAGGAGAGAGACTTTGCGCTGCTGAGTGAAATCCAACGGCTTGCCTTGATTGACAGTGTTGCGCTGCTTCAACGTATTATCCAAGAAACCCCAGATTCAACTTTTCGAGCAGCCGCTCAATACGATGCAGCTACGTACCTGCTTGCATTGGAGCGTTTCCCGCAAGCCGTGTCTATGTTGATTGATTTTCAAACTCGCTTTCCGAAAAATGAGTTACTGCCAACAATCCCAGGCAAACTATTAGTTGCCTATGAGGAGTCAGAGCAATGGAAGCCTGCCGCTGCATTATTGATGACACAACATAAAGCACAGCCTGACACTCAATTAGGCAGAGACGCATTATATGTCGCTGCTGATTATTTCTCAAAAGCAGGCGATAGAGAAGAATCGTTGAATGCCTATAGAAGTTATGCACATCGATATCCTTCGCCTTTATCAGATGCAAATGAAGCGCGTTTGAAAATGACCGAGTTTTATGAGGAGACTGGCGACGAGTCGAAGCGTCGCTTTTGGTTAAACAAGCTTATTACTGCCGACCAAGAAGCCGGTGCCGAGCGATCAGCGCGTTCACGTTATCTAGCCGCTATGGCGTCAATGGTTTTCGCTATCGATGCAGATATTGCCTATAAAAAAATTAAGCTGACGTTGCCATTAAACAAGAGTTTACAACGCAAGCAAAGTGCGCTGAAAAATGCTATCGCCCGTTACGATGGCGTGATGGCCTATGCTATCGCTGAGTATACGACGCAAGCAAATTATTCACTGGCTAACTTATATTCAGTATTAGCTAAAGATTTAATGGAATCGAGTCGTCCCAATGGATTGTCTGCGCTAGAGTTAGGTCAATACGAATTGCTACTAGAGGAGCAAGCATTCCCATTTGAAGAAACGGCTATTACTTTGCATGAAAATAATGCAAAACGTGCACACGGTGGTTTATACGATGATTGGGTTAAGGAAAGTTTAAAAACGCTCGAAAACCTATTACCTGTGCGTTATCGCAAACCAGAACAAATTCAGGAGCTGAGCGCTGATGATTTTGAATAGTGGTAAGTTACGAATTTTAGCGTTGGTAGCAACTTTTTCAGTGACCTTGTCGGGTTGCTCAAGCATGCCCTCTTTACCGAGTTTTTCAGGCGCTGATACTAAGCCAGCAAAAAGCCCGGAAAATACGTCAAATAATGCTGCGCAGTCAGATGAAACTAATGTGAACGCTGATGGTGTTGCTGTAATGCTGGCTCCGATTGAATTATCGCCGGAGCAATTGCAAGAACAAGCACTTGCAATGGAAGCGCGCGGATTAATAGGCACTCTTAACGCCTTCAAATTGGCCAAACAAAATCAACAAAAATTGAATTCTAGCCAGCTAGGTAATGTGCAAAGTGGGATAAACAACTTAGCTAGTGGTAAAACCGATAAAGCCTTGGTTGCTGTGCAACGAGTTATTGATGACGCAGATTTTATGGCATCACCCAACACAGCAGTTTGGGTCTTACGTGGCGATATATATCGGGCCAAGGACCAAATTGAGGAGGCTGTAGGCGATTATCAGGTGGCGCTGAAATTAGTTGCGAGCAATTATCAGGCACATAATCGCCTGGCTTTTATTTATAGAGACGCAGGCAAGTTTGATTTGGCCGAAGCACATTACTCACAAGCAATTAATGCGTGGCCAGGCAATGCCGACAGCTATCGTAATCGAGGTATATTGTATGACCTTTACGTCGGCGATAAACCTGCCGCATTAGCGGACTATTTATTATATAAAGCGTTGCTCGATATTCAATTGCAAAGTGTGTCGTCACCAGTAAAGCCATTGCTAAAAGAACAGAAACTAATAAGTCAGTGGATATTGGATATTCGACGCCAAATATCTATCCTGCAGCGGGAGCAAGCGAATGGATAAAGCAAAAATAGCATTTACTCAGTGGTTACGTACTATTTTTGTAGTTACGTTGCTACTTTTTTTTCAGAGCTATGTATTTGCTCAAGCGATAACACAAGAGTTAGAGGAAAAAGCCCTGCCCGTTAAGCCTCAAGCAGTAACACAAAAACAAGCCCCTTTGGACCTAACCGTCGCATCCGACGGAAATGTCTCGTCAAGCGCTGATATATTACGACTGGAAGAGACAATTCGTGGCAATAAAGAACAACCGAAGGTATTATCGATTGTACCTTGGCAGTTGCCTTTATATCAGCGAATTGATCGTAACGAACAACGTTGGGCTCCGATAAAAACTAGGCTTAAGTCATTGGAACGTAACAGCTTTTTAAAAGAAATAAAGCTTATTGAGGGGATCCAAAACGGTCAATCTAGTGCTGTTGTAGATGCACAAAAAAACTGATTGGGTATAAATTCAACAACAGATTGATGGTTCACAATACATAACATTAAAACGTATTCGAATAGACTATCAATAACTAAAAGTTTAGCCTCAAATGCTGTGTTCATGTCGAACTATTGAGACTAGGTTATTAAACGATCACTATATTAAAGAGGATATCATGGATACCATCGTTCGCTTTTTCCAAGAAGGGGGCTCGTTTATGTTCCCTATCTCAATTGTATTAGCTATTGGTTTAGCGATTGCGCTGGAACGTTATTGGTTTTTGGGTTTTGCAAAACGCACTAATAAAATGGCGTTTCGTGAAATCGAGCCTCTGTTAGCTAGCCAAAATTTTGATAAAATTATCCAAATAACGCAAAACAGCGCTGCACCTATCGCTCGTGTCATTGGTGCGGGTATTACTCGTTTAGGTATTAGTCCACGTCGCGAAGATATTGAATATGCGATGGAAGAAGGATTGATGGAAACCATTCCTCGTCTTGAGAAACGCACACAGTATTTAGGCATGCTCGCTAATATTTCGACACTTCTTGGTCTACTCGGCACCATCATTGGTTTAATAGCAGCATTCTCGGCGGTTGCCAATGCTGACCCTTCAGAGAAAGCGAGCTTGTTATCACAAAGTATCTCAGTGGCAATGAATACCACGGCGTTTGGTCTAATTGCCGCAATTCCACTGTTGCTGTTGCACTCATTGCTTAACACTAAGACCGCCGAAATTGTGGACAGCATGGAAATGGCAGGTGTGAAATGTTTAAACACCCTTATTGTCAAAGAGAATTTGAGCCCTAAAACACGCCAGTCAGATTAGTAGGAAGCATTTTTATGTTTGGACGACGCCACGGGCGTAACGCCAAGAAAGAAGACGCTGAATTGGACATCACCTCTTTCATGAATTTGATGATTGTACTGGTGCCTGTTTTGTTAATGATGATGGTGTTCTCAAGAATTACCGTTGTGGAGTTAATACTTCCCGGCATTGAGGCACTTGGAGCGGATGAACCAATTGAGGATCAACGCTTGGAGATTTTAGTCTCCGATGATTCATTAAATATCTTTTTTCCACAAGGTTATTTGGTAAAGACCATTACCAAAATACCCGCGGTGGACGAAGACGGCGAACCTCTTGTTTCCGCTGACGCAGAACTTGCACTGCAACACGATTTTACTGGGTTACAGAATACCTTAAAGTTAGTGAAGCAGACGCTATTAGCCAAGGCAGTAGATAAAAAAGACGTTATTTTAATGCTGCCCGATAGCACTGACTATCAAACCATAATTAGCCTGATTGACGCTACGCGGTCATACAAAGACGTAGTGGTAACATCGGTTGTTGATGCCGAACTCTTTCCAGAGGTATCGCTCGCTGAAGCACCAGCAAGATACGAGTTAAAAAATGCGGGAGGTGCTCAATGAAAATGTCACCTCGAGCTAAACGCATGTCTCGCAACCATAAACGTGGCACAACAAAGCTTAGCCTAGTGTCTCTGATGGATATCTTTACAATATTGGTCTTTTTCTTGATGCTCAATGCGTCAGATGTGCAAGTATTGCAACGTGATGATTCGGTTGAGCTGCCAAAATCGACAGTGAAAACGCCAGCTAAAGAAACATTGTTGTTAATGATCAATGCCAACAATATTTTGTTGCAGGGTAAGCCAATTGCAAAAACAGTAGACTTATATGAGCAACAAGATTACATAATTTTGGCCTTGAAAGAAGAGTTGCTTTACCAAGCGTCTCGCACCGTCAGAGCGCCGGTAGATGCAAGTGTTCCTGACGCAGCTGAGGATCCTGGTTTATCAATTACTATTATGGGTGATAAGTCGGTTCCTTATAAGGTTTTAAAGAAAATCATGCAAACCAGTGCTGAAGCGGGTTATACCAATATTGCACTGGCGGTCGAAAACCAACTCGAGGCGGTCAGCGACATTGAGCTTACTGACGCAGAAACTGAGGTTGGCGTTGAAGGTGATGGTTCGTGAGTACTTCAAACTTGCCTTCAGCATATTTTCATTTTCTGCTTCCTTGGGAAAGCAGCGACAAAGAAAATTCGACGTTTACTCGTATCACCATTGTCCTTTTGGCGCTAACGCTAGCGATCGCGTTGTATGTACAAATGACCGAGTTACCCGAAGTGCCCAGAGCCGAGCGTGACAAAGTACCGCCGCAATTGGCTAAATTAATAAAAGCGAAGGAGCCTGCCCCTCCACCTAAAGTGATTGAACCAGAGGCGAAACCCGAGCCTGAGCCCGAAAAGCCGAAGGAAGAACCGAAGCCTGAGCCGAAGCCAGAACCAAAACCTAAACCTAAGCCAGAACCAAAACCTAAGCCAAAACCAAAAGAGCCAACCTTAGAAGAAAAAACTAAGCAGGCACGTGAGTCGGCAAAAAGTAAAGGAGTACTTGCTTTACAGGATCAGCTCGCCAGTATGCGAGATACAGCGAATCTGGCCAATTTAGCCAACACTCAACAGACTCAAGGTGGCGGGCAGACAGACACGTCGCAGCGCAAAATTCTGGGTAGAGAAACCAACAAAACGAGTGGCGGTATTAAGCTCGGGAGCTTGAGTTCAGACGTTGGTGCGGCAGGTGAATTAGTAGGACGCAGAAATACTGAGTTTGTTGCTAGTGAAATGGGTGAAGCTTCATTAGCGACTCAACAACGTATTGAAGAAACACAAGATGTTATTGGTAGTCGCGATCTGGACAGTATTAGACAAACCCTGGACGCCAACAAAGGCGCTGTATATTCATTGTATCGTCGAGCGCTGCGTCAAGATCCTTCCATTGAAGGCAAGCTGACTGTGCGTTTAACCATCGAGCCTGATGGGTCGTTATCATCAGTTAGATTGGTGAATAGTGAGTTAGAAGCACCTGAGTTAGTTAGTAAATTAATAAGCCGAATTGGACTAATTAACTTTGGGACTCAAAATGTCACCACAACTGAGTTAGAATACGCGTTTAATTTCTTACCTTTTTAATTAACGCTAGGTTGTGTGCTGATATGAGTGATAAAAAATCAAAGACTGAAGCAAATAAGGCTTCAGTCTTTCCTACTTCCCCTGAAACGAATAGCGAATTGGTTATTACTCCTGCTAAGGCGGTTGCTGATAATGCAAACTTCGACGCTGAGCCGGTTGAAGCTAACTGCAGCGAGGCTGAGAGTGCTGAAGTTAACAGCATTGAAGTCCAGAGAGCTGAAATTAGCAATACAGAGGCAGAAAGTGTCGCGGTTAATAGCACTGAAGATGCTGAGTCAAAGGGTAAAAACACTCAATCCAATAACCCTTTGCATGGTGTTAAACTGCAAACGATTATCGAAGATTTAGAGGAACAGTATGGTTGGGACGGGCTTGCCTATCGCATCAATATTAATTGCTTTAAATCCGATCCCTCGATTAAAAGTAGCCTGAAATTTTTGCGTAGAACCCCATGGGCACGAGATAAAGTGGAAAGGTTGTATCTAAAAACATTTCATAAAAAGTATCGTCCAGAGAGTTATTAAACCAATAATCCCTATAAAGTAACTTTATAAATTAGTTGACGTTTAATTTTTTCGTTGTAGGGTTTTAATGGAAAGTTAGAATGCAAAAGGTCTTTTCATCAATGATAAAAGTAACGCTCATACTCGTATCTGTGCTGATTATTTCTGCTTGCGGATCGACAGGCAATGAAGATCCAAATGATGAAGTTTCCTTAGTTGAAACGAATAAGCAAGCAGCCCTAACAAAAGAACAACAGCGTAAGGTAAAGCAACAAATTCTGAATTACGCTAAAGCCGATGATGACTATAACGCATTGGTGGCCAAATTCCTGCGTGCAGAGGCTCAAGCAAGCGATTTTGACGCAATAGTAAGTCTTTACCCATTAACAACTAAATACAGCCCCTACGGAAACAGTGAACAAGCTCAAAAGTTAGTGGCATTTGAAAGCATGGAACAAGAAAATTGGGAAACCTGTTTACAGGCAACGAAAATCATTCTCGATGAGAATTACACGAGCCTTACGGGACACTATGGTGCGATGGTTTGTTATTACGAATCAGGTGAACCTTTAATCGGTGAATACCACAACACAATGCTTGATGGCTTTATAGATGCTATTCTGCGGTCAGGGGATGGACAAACTCCGAGCA
Organism: Glaciecola sp.; assembly: GCA_047637355.1. Taxonomy (GTDB): domain Bacteria; phylum Pseudomonadota; class Gammaproteobacteria; order Enterobacterales; family Alteromonadaceae; genus Glaciecola. The sequence continues at coordinate 32,409 of JBLIKA010000020.1, forward strand.
CTGCTTTTTATATAACCAGCACCAATGACTTATACGCTTTCGTTCAACTTAACGGCATGGTTGTGACTGGTCAGTCACTGGTTTACCACGAACAAAGACCGATGGACGTAATTGAAGTACAAGACCCTGAAACAGGGCAAAAAAGCACATGGTACTTTGACGTGACTGCCCAGTTTAGACGCGGCATTTTTGATGATATCGAAAGCGCCAGGTAGCAAACGTCTAACGTTTACGTGTAGGTTTATATTGGGTTGAACAATAACCGCGACTAACATCTGGACTACGTAAATTAAGATGCTTTGTTTTGCGCCCTGTAACCCTAGCGCGCCAATTATTGAATGTTTTGCGCTTAATATTACGGCGCATAATTTCGATTACCTGAGGCTCGGATACGCCAAACAATCGCTCTATCGCTTCAAATGGCGTGCGGTCCTCCCACGCCATCTCGATAATACGTGAGGTTTCTTCTTCGCTAAATTGGTTCATTTTTTGTTTAAAACTTGTTTTCATGCCATTTTTACTTGTTTTCTTGAAGTTTGGATTAGTTGTTTCTGTCAGTAATGTAACGGTGTTTCTGTGTAATTACGTATCTACTTATTCTGTAAAAGACAATGAAAGTAAACTAGTCCACTTTTAAGCGTTTTTCATTCACCATGTTAAGCAACTCACCAGCAGCAATAGCATCTGACATGGCCCTGTGATGACGCTGCATATCAATACTGAAATGTTTAGTGAGATTGGCCAACGAATAGGATGGCAGCCCCTTATAGTGTTTTCTCATTTCTCTAACGGTGCAGAGTTTCGGTCGCCTAAAGTGGCGCTCTAAGCGATTAAACTCCTCTTTGATGAAGCCGTAATCGAAATTAACATTATGGGCAACAAATACACATCCCGCGGTAAACGCATCAATATCATCAGCTACTTCAGCAAACAAGGGAGCTTGTGCCACCATGTCATTGTCAATACCGGTTAACGATGTGATATTTTGTGGAATGCGGCGCTGAGGATTAATCAATGATTGCCACTGGGCGACGACTTCGCCGCCAATCATTTTAACAATACCTACCTCTGTAATTCGATGATGCTGCGCGCTGCCGCCGGTCGTCTCAATGTCAATTACGGCGTATGGCTGCATCGGGTCGATAATCCAATTTACATTAGTAATGCGTACATCAAAACCTAAACTCTGTAGTTTCTGAATGCTGAGAAGTTGATTGCGTCGCAATTGGTCACCCTCTGATTTCACTTCTTCGAACCGAAGTGTCCCATTCTCAATAAGCATTAAATCTGGAAAGCCATCACTTAAGTTTTTCCAGTCTTGAGTCATCGCTTTCAACAGCGCCAATAAGGCGTCCAATTTACTGTGATTAATAAGCAGAATAAGGCGTTCTAAGATGTTTTTGCGCCACCTAAAAATAATATTACCTTGGCCATAGTATTTTACAGCAGCTAAGGAAAGTTGTTGAACCAATTTGGCTTTAGTGTCCGTGCTTTTTAGCCGCGTTTCGATTTGTTCTGAAGCGAATTCATAAAACTGGTTGGTTTTAAGAGACGCAGGCAAATGATCAAATTCGTTGGTTAATCCTAAGCCTTCTAATTCGTATATTTCATGCCAAAAATACAGTCCAAATAAAGCGCGCCATATTTCATTTTCGGTTCGCATTGCCTTGCAGTCGCGTCTTTCATAGTAAGCTACGACACCTCGTTCAACAGCACCTTTGTGCATTTCATCAATTAGAATAGTTTGGCTGTTGTCGCGCAACATATCGGTTAAGATACTGGTACGTTTCTTATGATATTTGCGAGCTAAAAAGTCTTCTGCAAAGGCTAACAAGTCTTCGGATAATGGTGCATCTATTATGCGATCGAGTTCAGCTTCGACGTCGTTTTTTAAGCCCAGCTTGTACGCTTCCCGTACCCACTTTTCTTGAGCAATGTCAGTATTTATCGTTTTTAATACTAAGCATGCATAACTTGCATCTTCCTTTAGTAGTTCGCAAGCCAGCACATATTGTACTTTTGCATCTAACTCTATGGCTTTAGCACCTAAAGGTTTAGGTAAATTTTCAAGATGATTTAGGATCCCAAAGCGGTTTATTACAGGCAACTGTGTACGTATTTCATTCAGCAGTGAATGCATGACGAAAGCCGACTTAGCACTGTCAATGTCGGCGAATCTTGCCATCACTTGTGCTTGCTCCTTACGAGTGCGCATTACCCCTAAGTCGCGCATAGAAAACTGATTTAATGTAGACCGAAAATTACCGAAATACACATACAGAAAATAGCCAATATGTGGTTCGAAATTGCCTTGCCAGTAGG
>JBLIKA010000021.1:0-34573 GCA_047637355.1 Glaciecola sp.
ATGTGCGAAGCCAATAAACCTTTTAGTCTGTGATAATCGTTAATGCAGTTATTAACAACTACAAATAAAACTGACAATGACTTTGCTTACCAAATAATATCAAAATAGGAGAATTAGAATGAATTTAACCGCGATTTTTATTGTAGCTATTGTTGTGGGTGGGATAACCAGTATTATATCTACACTGTCTAATAAGAAAAACAAAGAATCTAATAAATTTAGTAAAGAAGAACGTGACGAAATGCAAGTGCAAATTCAGCAAATGAACGCACGAATTGAAACACTAGAGCGAATTGTTACCGATGAAAAGTATTCTTTAAACCAACAATTTGCGGATCTAAAATAGGAACCAAAAACATACATGACTACTCAAGATAAAGATTATTCAATTGGCACACTGGGAAAAGCTTGGGACACAGCAGAGAAGCGGCAATGGCTAGCAGCACAGAGTAAAAAACGAAGCTACTTTGAGGACATCGAAAAAAGGTTAGCAGCATTGGATAATACTGAGTATCAGGTTGAACAATATGGTGTGTTGGCTTATGCTGATTTAGGATTTTCTGACTATCCATTATATTGTGTCAAAGTAGGCACATTCGATGAAGACCGTAACACGATCCTTGTTTCAGGTGGCGTGCATGGTTATGAAACCAGTGGCGTGCATGGTGCTTTAGATTTTATTGAAAACGACGCTAAAAAATACTCGGATAAGGCTAACATATTGGTCCTACCTTGCATTAGTCCTTGGGGCTACGAAACAATAAATCGATGGAACCCGCATACGATTGACCCGAACAGGTCGTTTTATAACGACGGTCCAACTGACGAAGCTAATTTAGCCATGCAGTGTGCAAAGACTTCAGGCCTCAACATCATTATGCATATTGATTTGCATGAAACTACCGACACCGACAACTCTGAGTTTCGTCCAGCATTAGCAGCGAGAGACGCTATTGAACAAGGCCTTTGGGAAATTCCTGATGGTTTTTATACCGTTGGTGATAGTGCACGTCCGCAAAATGACTTTCAAACCGCTATTATTAATGCCGTAAAACAAGTGACTCACATTGCCGAGGCTGACAGCAGTGGTAAAATAATTGGTTCCGATGTCCATCAATTCGGCGTAATTAACTACGATAAAAAATCGCTATTTTTATGCGGTGGCTTTACTGATGCTATTTATGTCAGTACAACTGAAGTCTATCCGGATAGCCCCAATGCAACACCTGAGGTTTGCATCAGAGCCCAAGTGGCAGCAATAACCGGCGCTCTTGAATATGTGCTAACTCCTACTTTGAGTTAGCATTACACAAAATAATAGGAACGAAGCGCTAATTGCGCTTCTTCATCCGTGCACTTTGCTCTGCTCTTTTTTCTTCGCGCTTTTCTTTTCTGTCTTTTTTGTCAGGTGTTAACGAACCATCTTTGAATTTCTGTTTACGTTTATCTTTATCGGTTATTTTTTTCGCCGCCACTTCAGCCATTTCTTTTTTCTCTTGGATCAACATCTCTGGTGTTTCAAGTGTAATCCGGCCTAACTTTCCTGAGCGAAGTTCGTTAATCAATACTTCGCATATTTTATGCAAATTAACGCGACCGCCTGCTCTTAAGGCGCCGCGTTTTGACGCCGCAAGTTCTAAGAATTCGATTTCAGTATCAGGTAAGTCATCAATTTTAAAACGTTCCTTCATAAATTCAGGGTAAGTTTTAATCAGATAATCAGCCGCATAAAAGCCAACATCATCATATTCCATAGCGGTATCTTTCACCGCGCCTGAAGCAGCTAAGCGATAACCTGTGTTGGGGTTTTCAAGTTTTGGCCAAAGCACACCAGGCGTATCAAACAAAACTATACCGCTACCTAGATTAATACGTTGTTGATTTTTAGTGACTGCAGGTTCGTTACCTGTTTTTGCAATAACGCGATCAGCTAAAATATTAATTAAGGTCGACTTTCCAACATTAGGAATACCCATGATCATTGCGTTTATCGTTTTTACCGAAGCATCTTTTTGCGCACATGTTTTGCGAATAAGCTCGATGATTTGTTTCGTTTTTGCGGGATCATCAGTCGACGTTGTGAACGTTTTCACACCCCGTTCTGCTTCCAAATGCTCTTGCCACTTAGCCGTCATTTCCGGATCCGCCAAATCGGCCTTGTTTAGAATTTTTAGACAAGGTTTGTCTCCCCTTATCTTGGCTATTTCGGGGTTTTCACTTGAATACGGAATACGCGCATCAAGGACTTCAATGAGAATATCAACCTGACTAAGCGCTTCTTTTATTTCTTTTAGGGCTTTGTGCATATGCCCCGGGAACCAATGAACGGCCAATTTCACTATCCTAAAAATTATCAATTGAAGGCATTTTACTGCATTTGATTTATTTTATTTGATTAATTTCCGTAAAGTAAAAAGTTCTCGATGCGTTCAACTCTTCTGGGCTTTCCTGAAATGACTAATACATCGTTAGCAATGATGAGCGTATCTGAATCCGGTTCTTCTACTTCTTTATTATTGCGTCTTAATCCAGTGATTTTGACGCGCCTGCGTTCAATATCCAATTCCCTGATGGTTTTGTTGACCGCAAAAGCACCATTAGTAATCATAACCGCGTGCATAAATTCGAGCTTGTCTTTTGTACCATAAGTAATTTCAGTTGTTTCGCCAGGATAGAATCCATGCATGTGCTGGTAGCCCTTCTTGCGTTCATTGCGCACGCGCTTCAGTATACGAGACATAGGCACGCCGGCATAATGTAAAACTTGGGAAACCAGCATCAAACTGCCTTCTTGTATTTCTGGTACTACTTGTGAAGCCCCTGCTGAATAAAAATCATCGGATTGGTAGTCTTTTCTAGTTCGCACGACAACCGGTAAACCTGGTTTTAAACCGGTAATAACATTAACCACTTTTAACGCTTTGTCATGATGATCAAAAGTAATAAGCGCCAATTGTGCGTTTATAATACCGGCTGATTTCAGTAGGTCACGTTGCGATACATCACCGAACATTACGTTCTCCCCAGCTGAGCGACTTTCATGCACTCGAATCGGATCGAAGTCTAGCGCTACATACTTAATCCCCTCAAGCTTGAGCATGCGGGCGACCGATTGCCCCACTCGACCAAAGCCTAAAATAAGCACATGGTTAGTAAAATCTTTAGCTTCATGTTGGGTGAGTTCGCTTGTGATGGCTTCGATATCTTTGTTAGGTGCAATCCATTGAGCAAATTTACCACTGACATTGATAAGCCATGGTGTTATCGCCATGCTCAACAAGCCTATGCTGATTATCATTGAAGACTGCTTCGAGCTTAGAACCTGATTCTGCACAGCCAAAGCGGCGATAACAAAACTGAACTCTCCCATTTGCGCTAACTTCATTCCCGCAGCCCAAGCATCTCGCCTATTTTGCTTAAAAATAAATGCACTAAAGCTCACGACTAAGGTTTTTAATATCACCATAATGACTAGCCCCAACAGGATCCAATGAAACTCAAAGATCAGGACATTGAGCTCCAGTTTCATGCCCACAGTAATAAAAAATAAGCCCATCAAAATATCGCGAAACGGACGGATATCCGCTTCCAATTGATGTCGGTATTGAGATTCACTTAACATCATACCGGCTAAAAATGCACCTAACGCCATGGACAAACCAAAAGCATAAGTCGTCCCTGCAGCTAATAACGCAACCAGAATTGTGGTGAGAACAAATAGCTCATCAGTTCTTGTGCGAGCAATTTCGTTAAAAACTCGAGGAAGCAACCAACGACCAACAGAGAGCAGTAACACGACAACAACAACGCCTTTAAACAGTGCCATAAGCAATGCAAAACCCACGCTTTGGTCTGAACTTGGCGCTAATAATGGGATCGCAATAAGAAAAGGCACAACAGCTAAGTCTTGAAACAGCAATATACTGACGGCCATTTGTGAGCGCGGGGTATTAAGGCGACCCGCTTCATCTATTTGCTTTATAACAATAGCAGTAGAGGATAATGCAAGCATACCGCCAATAATAATTGACGTGCTTATCGACTGACCAAACAATAATGCGATGCCTGCAAAGAGTGCGGTTGTGAAAAGCATTTGCCCTGCGCCTACACCAAACACTAAATTGCGCATAGCAACTAGTTTAGGCAATGAAAATTCGAGCCCTAATGAAAACAGCAGAAACACGATGCCAATTTCTGCCAACAAATGCATTTGATCGGGGTCGTTATAAAGAGAGAGTACTTCGGGACCTGCCATTACGCCAACTAGCAGATAAGCAAGTATCGCAGGTAATCCCGCCCGTTTAAAACACCATACCAAGAAGACAGACAAGGCCATTAAAGCAATAATATTGATAAAAGCTTGGTTCAAAACACCCCCCTATTTGAAAAATAAAAAACAGGCACGACTATTGCTTAATGATTGTAGATTATACGTTAGCACTATCGTTAAGCATCAAAAATAGCTAGCAAAATCAGGTGATACGAGAAACAAGATACACAAAGGCGTATTACCCGCGATAACTATTAGCTACTAAGAATGCGACTAATAAACTACAGCTCTGAGCTCTGAGCTAGGATGTAGTTTAAATGACTTTTTATTGTTCGGTTTATTGACAATGTTCGCACAGTTTTACAATGCAACATACCTTTTAAATGGATCTAAGCGTCAAGAAAGCGACAGTTATTATAAAACACGCATCAACGAATGAAAACAGTGATAAAAATATCACGCGAAATCATTTCGGAGTACAAATGGATAACCTTGCAGTAAATGAAGTAAATGAACCAAAAGATGGTTCTCGGCATGAGCGCGGTATAGCTCAAGCATTTTTGTACAATGAAACAAAATTGAACACTATGCTATCAAGCAGCGAGTCATCTAAAATAATGCGGCGCATGTTAGAAACCATTGAATTAGACGAGCTAGTGAAGACTTATTTTGAGTTACTTAGTGACAAACTACCCTGTACTTCGATAAAAATAAGCTTTGCTGATCAATATTTATTTTTTGGTAACTCAGCGAAAAACTCTCGTAGTATGAAGATTTCATTAGATTATGGATATCCTCCTGGTGCTCTGCAGCATGCCCAATTGTCATATGCATTCTCAAAAGTGTTATCACATTTACAGCGCAAATTACTATCTGAGATACATGCCATCTACTCGATGGGATTAAAGCATGCATTGGAGTATTATCGAATTCGTCGACTGGCGACTAAAGACATGCTGACGGGTTTATATAACCGCTCGCATTTTAACGATTCACTGCATAAATTAATGAGTATCAGCATTCGTACTGAGAAGACTTTCGGTCTACTGGTTCTTGACTTAGATAACTTTAAACAAGTTAATGACGGCCACGGTCATCAACAAGGTGATAAAGTGTTGGTGGAATTTGCTAGTTTATTAACGGGTTCATTACGCGACTCTGATCACGCTTTCCGATTTGGTGGAGATGAGTTCTGTTGTTTACTAATAGACAGTGACCACAAGGCAAATGAACAAGTTGCAGGACGCATTCAAAAGGCAATTGTAAAACACCCACTTTTTGCGCAGCATAAGGTGTCTACGAGTGTTGGTGCAACAACGTTTCATAATGTTGACACACAAGAAACCTTGTTCAAACGTGCAGATATGGCGTTATATGAAGCAAAGCACGCGGGTAAAAATTTATTTAAAGCCGCCTAGATAATCCAATTCATATAATTAATTTGGCTTCGCTGGCGATTTGCCGACAGGAGGCAAATGATTGCCGCGTCGTTATATTTGCTGAATAAGCTTTTGTATAGCGTCAGTGTTTGGACATCTTGCTTGAAATTGCGCACTGAAAACGAGTTTATCGCCTAATTGTAAGGCAATAACTTGCTCGTTGAGGCAAAGAATAGGCATCGTCATGCGTCGCCATGGCTTCACTTTCCTCTCTTTCATCCACGCTTTAATCGTTTTTGTAGGTCTGTTAGAAAAAAGACGGACTTTGCGATGTAAATTCCCATAAGTGACGTTCACATGCTCAATATTGTTGTCTAATTCAATTTGAAAGCTATATGCGAGTGCTGGATCATCGGCAATCTCTGACAATGCCACCCAGTATAAATGCTGATTAAAATTGCGACACTGCCAATTATCGACTTGCACATAACCGACTTGATCTGCTTTCGCTATTCTCAGTTTTTGAATCTCATTTAGCTGAGCTGCAGAAACACTAAAACCAATTTGTTGAACACTCCAAAGTCTGATGACCTCTCCAAGCAATGTGTCTGGCAAAGTGGACAAACCGGATAGCGACAATGCCGCTTCTTCATTTTCAATCTTTTGCAGCGCTTGCATCGCGAACGTTTCAATTAATTGATTTTGAGAAGCGCACAATAATGCACTTCTAACAATGGTTGTATTAATTTGCGGCCACTTGTTTTTGAGTAGAGGCATGACCTCGTTACGCAAAAAATTTCTATCAAACGACGAGTCTTGATTCGACTCATCTTCCACCCAAGTTAATTCATACTGTCGAGCGTAAGCGAGTATTTCTTGTTTTCCTATACCGTTGTTTATCCAAGGTCGCGCATATTGTACTGAGCTTGTTTTAGTAAAACGTTCAGCCATTCCACTTAGCCCTTTAGGTCCCGCTCCACGTTTCAGTTGCAGCAGAACTGTCTCGGCTTGGTCGTCTTCATGCTGCCCTAGCAAAACAACTGAATCTGCAGGCGCTAATCGATCTATTGCTGAATATCTTGCATCTCGTGCTAGCGCTTCTAGACTTTTTCTAGGCTCTGACTGAACATTTACTTTGGAATATTGAAATAGGATTTCACACTGAAATGAAAGTGTAAATTGCTCGCAAAGTTGTTTGCAAAATAACAGCCAATTATCTGCATTTGAACTAAGTCCATGATGAATATGAATGGCGTTTACAGTAAAAGAAGATTGGGTTTGAGCTCGAAGGGTTAAACAAGCATGCAACATAACAACAGAGTCGACACCTCCGCTCAATGCAATGGCCACTGACTTACAATGAGGTGGTACACAGCTCTGAATACTTTTGACGAGCTGTGGGGTCGTTGACATAACAATTCCGTTAGTGATGGTACCATTGGTTAGGAAAATAAATCCCTAACCAACTATTGATGCTTTTAGTAAAACGACTAACAATAGCCAAACGACATTAGCCGCTCATAACGCTCTTCCAACAACGTTTCTGTTGGTAACGTTTGTAGTTGTGCAAGCTGTTGCTTTAACACCGCTTTCAAGTTAGCGGCCATACCAGAGTAATCTCTATGTGCGGCACCGAGTGGCTCTTCTACAATACTATTAATGAGGCCTAGTGCTTTAATTTGCGGCGCAGTGACACCCATCGCTTCTGCTGCGATAGACGCTTTTGCTGCACTCTTCCACAATATTGACGCACAACCTTCTGGCGAAATAACAGAATACGTACTGTATTGAAGCATATTCACTCTATCACCAACACCAATGGCGAGTGCACCACCAGAACCACCTTCACCGATCACAGTACAAATAATAGGGACGGAAAGCTCAGCCATGACTTTTAGGTTCATTGCTATTGCTTCACTTTGATTACGCTCTTCTGCACCCACTCCCGGATAAGCACCAGGGGTATCGATAAAGGTAAGAATAGGTAATTTGAAGCGCTCGGCCATATTCATTAAACGCAATGCTTTGCGATAACCTTCAGGTTTAGGCATGCCAAAGTTACGCTTGATTTTTTCTTGCGTATCACGCCCTTTCTGATGGCCAATAACCATAACAGGAATACCATCTAGCTTTGCAAGGCCACCAATAATAGCTTTATCGTCGGCATAAGCACGATCACCAGCTAACTCATCGAAATCAGTCAGCATATTGTCAATATAGTCCTGAGTATAAGGACGCATAGGATGACGGGCAATTTGTGTTATTTGCCATGCACCTAAATTTGCAAACACCTTTTTGGTTTGCTCTGCGCATTTCTCTTTTAGCTTACCAATTGCTTCTTCGATACTTACATCGAACTCGCCGCCTTGATTGACGATACGCAGTTCTTGAATTTTGGCTTCTAACTCAGCGATAGGCTGTTCGAAATCCAAAAAATGTCCACTCATGATTAATCCTAACATATTGTAAAGCCTAGATAATACTAGGCTTTTAGTTAAATTCTAAGGTAACTTGCTCTGCGCCTAATACGTGACGCAACTCAACTAATAATTGTTCTTCTGGCTCTACACACCATTGTGCACCTGATGCAATCGTTACTTCAACATCTTCATGTTGTACATGAATATGCAGTGGACAGGTACCATTTTTATAAACTTGTAATATACCCTGTACTTTAGCGACTGTTGACAGAGTACACAACTTTTCTGGAATACTTATTTTTAATTGTTTGACGTATTTAGAGCGAGCTTGAACAATAGTTAACACATCTTTTGCGTTTATTGTATTGCCACCATTGAAATCATCAAAGCTGACCTGTCCTTTCACCCACAATAAATTGTCAGCTACGAGCACAGATTCAAATTGTTCATACATCTCTGGGTAAAAACGTACATCCATTCTGGCAGACTTATCATCTAATGTCACAATACCCCATCGACGACCCTTTTTATTGGTCATAACGCGCACACCGATGACCAATCCAACGGTGCTGATGAAGTGATCACGATTAGTCGGTGTTAAGTCTGCTAACCTGCCATCAGTATATTGCTTTATCTCTTTTAAATACTGATTAATTGGATGCCCAGTTAAATATAGTCCTAAGGTTTCTTTTTCGCCATCTAACCATACTTTTTCTGACCATTCGGGTACTTTTGCAAATGCATTTGTTACGTCGCCTTCAGACTCTATTTGCACCCCAAATAAGTCGGCTTGACCTGCAAGCTCCGCTTTTGCATGTTGACTGGCAGCATTAATTGCATCTTTAATGGTTGCCATTAACGCAGCTCTATGTGGCCCTAAATTATCCATAGCACCGCTAAGGACTAATTTTTCAAGCACCCGTTTGCTGACACGTTTAACATCAACTTTGGCACAAAAATCAAACAAATCTTTAAAATTACCTTCCTGTTGTCGCGCTTCGATAATAGCTTCAACAGCACCTTCACCAACGCCTTTAATCGCACCAATACCATACACGATTTGGCCTTCACCATTTACCGTAAACTTATATTGCCCTGCATTAAGGTCTGGCGGCAGAATATCTATATTCATATGACCGCATTCATCGACAAGGGTCACTATTTTGTCAGTGTTGTCCATATCTGCTGACATAACCGCAGACATAAATTCAGCGGGGTAATGTGTTTTTAGCCAAAGCGTCTGATAAGACACCAACGCGTAAGCTGCTGAGTGTGATTTGTTGAAACCATAGCCGGCAAACTTCTCTACTAAGTCGAATATCTTTATCGCTAAATCTGGATCAATATTGTTGTCTGCAGCACCTTGCTCAAATGACTCGCGCTGCTTAGCCATTTCTTCTGCATTTTTCTTACCCATTGCACGACGCAACAAATCAGCACCACCAAGTGAATAGCCGGACATTACCTGAGCAATCTGCATTACTTGTTCTTGATAAAGAATGATGCCGTAAGTTGGTTCAAGGATCTCCTGCAAACACTCATGCTGATATTCAGCATCAGGATATGAAATAGCTTCACGTCCGTGCTTTCTATCGATGAAGTTATCAACCATGCCAGACTGCAATGGACCCGGTCTAAACAGAGCGACTAGTGCTATTATATCTTCGAAGCAATCAGGCTTAAGACGGTTAATTAAGTCTTTCATTCCTCTTGATTCTAACTGGAACACCGCGGTTGTTTGGGCTTTTTGAAGTACTTTAAAGCACTTAGGATCTTCAAGAGGAATTTGGGTAATATCAACGTCTACACCCTGCACTTTTCTGATCATATCCGTGGCCCACTGAATAATAGTCAGTGTGCGCAAACCCAAAAAATCGAACTTAACTAAGCCTGCAGTTTCAACGTCATTCTTGTCAAATTGAGTTACTGGGTTAGCACCTGTATCGTCGCAGTATAATGGCGAGAAATCAGTAATAGTGGTCGGTGATATTACGACACCCCCCGCATGCTTGCCTGCATTTCGAGTTACGCCCTCAAGAATCCGCGCAGTATCAATGAGCTCCTTAACTTCTTCGTCTTGCTCATAAAGTTCTGGTAATCTTGGCTCAACCGCAAATGCTTTTTCCAAGGTCATACCCGGATCAGCGGGTATCATTTTCGAAATACGGTCAACAAAGCCATAAGGGTGCCCTAGCACTCGTCCCACATCGCGAATAACGGCTTTTGCCGCCATCGTGCCAAAGGTAATAATTTGGGATACCGCATCACGACCATAAATCTCGGCGACGTGATCAATAACTTCGTCGCGACGGTCCATACAAAAGTCGATATCGAAATCCGGCATGGATACTCGTTCTGGATTCAAAAATCGTTCGAAAAGTAATTCGAATTCAAGGGGATCAAGATCGGTAATATCTAATGAATATGCGACTAAAGAACCTGCACCTGACCCCCTCCCCGGACCAACTGGAATATTGTTATCCTTGCTCCATTGAATAAATTCCATAACAATTAAGAAGTAACCAGGGAAGCCCATTTGGTTAATAACTTTAAGCTCTATTTTAAGACGCTCATCGTACTCCGCACGTTTTTCTATGCGCTCATCTTCATCGGTAAATATTTTAGCTAAACGGCGTTCTAATCCTTCTTCAGATACTTTTACCAAGAAGTCTTCAGTGCTCATGTCCCCAGTTGGGAACTGAGGTAAAAAGTACTCACCTAAGGTAAGCTCAGCGTTGCAGCGTTTGGCTATTTCAATCGTGTTATCGATTGCTGAGGGTATGTCTTTGAACAACTCTGTCATTTCTTCAGCGCTACGCAAATATTGCTGGTCACTGTGCTTTTTAGGGCGACGTTTATCGTCCAGGGTATAACCTTCACTGATACAAACCCGCACTTCATGTGGTTCATAACCTTCAGGTTCAATAAAGCAGACTTCATTAGTCGCAACTACCGGCAAATCATTCTGAGCAGCCCATTGCACTGCACGATGAATATAATCTTCCTCACCATCGCGGCCTGTACGCATCAACTCAATATAAAAATGGTCATGAAAATGCTGTTTAAAAAATGCAGTCATACTATTAGCAATATCTGGACTATTTTTAGTCAGCGCGATACCCAAATCACCAGCTAAAGCGCCTGATAAAACAATCACACCTTCGGCATACTCAGCAAGCCACTCTTGGCGCACCACGACCTTGTGTTGAACATGGCCTTGTCGATAAGCTCTGGAGATAATTTCGGTGATGTTTTTGTAGCCTTGAATATTTTTAGCAATCAACGTTAAGCGAGTTATTTCACCGGAAAATTGCGAAGACAATAACCAAATATCACAACCAATAATTGGCTTCACACCGATACTGAAAGCAGCGGAGTAAAACTTGACTAAGCCACACATGTTCATGAGATCAGTGATCGCAATTGCTGGCATATTCATGGATTTTGTTTTTGCTAAAATCGGCTTTACTTTGTTCAAGCCGTCTTGCATTGAATAATCACTATGCACTCGTAAGTGTACAAATTTGGCTGACACTTATTTTACCTCGTCCTGTAACTCGCCTTGCCACAAAGCTAAAACGCTCTGTACAGGCTTAAAACTTTGTCGATAACATGACAGTGGGCCATGCTCTTGTAATGCGGCTACGTGAGCTTTTGTTGGATAACCTTTATGCGCTGCAAACCCATATTGTGGATACTGTTTATCTAACGCAATCATTTCATCATCCCTTGCAACTTTTGCAATAATAGAAGCCGCCGAAATTTGTGGAAACAACGCATCACCTTTAATCACAGCATGACTGCTATATATCCAAATTGGACAACGGTTTCCATCCACTAGTACGTGTTCAGGTTGAATATTCAATCCTTCAACAGCACGCTTCATAGCTAACATAGTAGCTTGCAATATGTTGAGCTCGTCAATTTCCAATACGCTAGCGCGCCCTAGAGACCATGATAACGCGTTTTGCTTAATCAGTACTGCTAATTCATTACGTTTTTTTTCAGATAATTTTTTTGAATCGGCTAATCCTAAGATGGGCCTTTTAGGATCAAGTATGACGGCAGCGGTGACGACATCCCCAGCCAACGGACCGCGACCAACTTCATCAACCCCGGCAACTAATGAATAGCCTTGAATTGCTATTTTAATAGCATCTAACGGCAGGTATTTACTCATAGCTGGTTACTCATATATCGCTAGACAACAAACCTTGAATCGCTTTTGCTGCTTGTTGATCTGCCTGTAACTGCAACATTTTATGCAATTGCGTAAAACGCGATATTAATGCATGTGGCTCGCCTTCCAACATTGGACGTAAGTTAGCGGCCATATTCTGTGGGTTAACATCTTCCTGCAGCAATTCGGGAACCAATGCTTCATTGGCCAAAATATTAGGCAATGAAAAGAAATCAGGTTTATATAAACGTTTCATAATGATGTGTGTCATTTTCGACATTTTATAACCAACAACCATTGGCTTTTTGCATAGCATAGCTTCGAGCGTTGCGGTGCCTGATGCTAACAAAACTGCATTAGCTGCTATCATTACATCTCGAGCAGATATGTGCGTGACTCGAACATGAACCGCCGGCTTAAGCTCTTTTAATAACAACTTGATTTGAATTTCTCTAGCGTCATTTGCCGCAGGTATGATCACTTTTAAGGTGGGCATATTCAGCGCAAGTAACTCAGCTGCTTTTATAAAATCAGGCAGCAACGTTGCTACTTCTCGCGCACGACTTCCGGGTAACAAAGCTAAGACCTTGTCGGTATTCTCCAACCCAAAAAGTATTCTTTTTGCTTGTTGATCAGGGACTAATGCGATGCCATCAGCCATAGTATGACCAACATACTGATAAGGTACATTATATTTTTCATAGATACCGGCTTCAAATGGAAAAATGCCTAGCACTAAGTTAGTCGCTTTCGCTATTTTATGAATACGTGACTCACGCCACGCCCAAACGGTTGGGCCGACGTAATGAACGGTTTTCACACCCGCCTGCTTTAGCTTAGTTTCCACCGCAAGATTAAAGTCAGGCGCGTCCACTCCAATGAATATATCAGGTGGATTGTTAAGAAAATGCTGAATAACAGTTTTGCGAATATGCAGTAACCTAGGCAAATGCTTTAGCACTTCCACTAAGCCCATTACAGATAACTCTTCCATATCAAATAGAGAGTTTAAGCCTAGAGCGGTGAGATGTTTACCTCCAACACCTTCAAAAGTGGCATTCGGGTACATATCTTTGAGGACAGCTACAAAACCAGCAGCAAGCACATCGCCGGACGCTTCGCCGGCGACAATACCAATTCGCAGTGGCTTGTCATCGATTATTAGATTTATCGGTAACTTATTAGCTGTCATTCGATTTAACGAACAATGCCACGTTTTGACGATGCCACAAAATCAGCTAAGATTTTCACATCGGACTCTGACTCTGCCATGGAATATAATAGCGGTAGCGCTTGGTCAGTCGTATTACCATTGCGATAAATGACTTTATAAGCGCGTTTGATTGCCATAATAGCAGCCGGGGTAAAACCTCTGCGCTTCAACCCTTCACTATTAATACCCTGTGGTATATGTTTAGTGCCACTGACCATTATGTAAGGAGGAATATCTCTTAATACTATAGCACCACCACCCGTAAACGCATGCGCTCCAATATGACAAAATTGGTGAACTGCGGTCATACCACCAAGAATAACTTGATTGGCAACGTGAACGTGCCCTGCTATCGTGCAGTTATTTGCAAATATATTATCATCACCAAACATGCAATCATGAGCCACATGCGTGTTGACCATAAACAAGTTGCGGCTACCAATGCGAGTGACCCTTTGATCTTGAACCGTACCGCGGTGAACGGTGCATGATTCACGAAATACATTATCGTCACCAATCTCAAGATACGTTACTTCACCAGCATATTTTTTATCTTGGCAGTCTTCACCTATCGAGCAAAACTGAAAAAACACATTGTTTATTCCGATTTTTGAATGCCCTTTGACTACAACATGTGAGGTAAATACACAATTGTCGCCGATAGTAACGTTCTCGCCAATGATACAAAATGGACCAATGCGAACGTTTTTACCGATGGTAGCCGATTCTGAAATTATGGATGAAGGATGGATCATATTACATATCTCTCATTGCACACATAAATTCAGCGGTGCAAACGGCTGCACCATCAACCGACGCTACCCCAGAAAACTTCCAGATACCGCGACGTTCTTTAATAAGCTCAACTGCATACTCTAGCTTATCTCCGGGCCCGCATGGGCGTTTGAATCTAGCTTTATCGATACCAGCATAAAGGTATAGCTGGTCGCTACTACCCATAGTTTTGAAACCAAGTACACCCGCCGCCTGTGCTAGACCTTCAAGGATCATTACGCCAGGAAAAATGGGTTGCCCGGGGAAGTGGCCCGTAAAACAAGGTTCATTAAAGGTAATGTTTTTATACCCTTTAATTGACTTGCCCAGCTCGTAATCAGTGACCCGATCGATTAACAGAAATGGATACCTATGTGGTAGTAATTCCATTATTTCTTTAATGTATATAGTCTTTTGTGAGTCTGCCAAAATATTTCCTTTGCGGTCTAAAACGAACAGATTTCGCCTCAGCCAATCACTCTATTATTTTTGTCCTTCAACTTGGATGCATAAGATACACTTTTGAGGAGCAAAAACAAATCAGACCAACCGCTTGGTTGGCCTGATATTCGCCAGGATTGTAGATATCCCAATCGTTTATACCGACTGGCGAGCTATATATGGGATTACTGCGCTTTAGTTACTTGCTTTAATACTTCTTGAGAGATATCAAATTCAGGCTTAACGAAAGGTGTTGTGCTGCGGTTTAAAACCACATCATACTTTCCATCTTCAGCAATTTTTTCAACAGCTTGCATTACTAAGCCAAGTAATTTTCTTTGTTCTTCTTGTTCACGACGTTGCATATTCTGCTGAAGTGGACCTGTTTTTTCTTGTAGCGTTGTTTGTAGCGCAATGATTTGGTCTTCTAATTTTGTTTTCTCTTCGGCGCTCATCGTTGCACTTTCACGCTGAAGCTTTTGGACTAAGAAATTGTATTCTTCGCTCTGAGTGTTTACTTCTTGAATTTGGTCTTTAAATTCTGCAGTCACTAATTGTGCAATTTCTGCAAACTGTGGCAATGAACGTGTAATACCTTGTACATCAGCAACACCGATCTTTTGATCTGCTGCTTGTGCAGCTGTAGTCAACAATGCCGAGCTAAGAATAGCGCCCGCGATTAGTGTTTTAGTGAATGTCTTCAATGGAAACTCCTTTAATCTGTTTCGTTTGTTTTGGGCACCTTGGCACCCAACTATATATTTGTCTTACTTGTTAATATGATACTACGTTAATACTGCTTTAGAAAGTTGAGCCAATGTTAAACGTAAAGAATTTAGGATTATCACCGTCTCTCGTACTAATTTCTTTAGAGAAACTAAATACCAGCGGTCCCATCGGAGAAATCCATTGAACAGATATCCCGGCAGAACTTCTAAATTGACTCCAATCACTATAATCACTTAAGGCTGAAGGCTGACCTTCACCCGTTCTTCCAATAAACTCTAGATCTTTATATTCGTCATAATTAAACTCAGTATCCCACACGTTACCCACATCAATAAAGATTGAGGTACGCACTGAACTGTCAAATTCAGTTTCAATAAACGGCGTCGGCACGATTAATTCTAAACCACCTATCGCCATTGCATTACCACCTAAGCTTCTTGGTGATACGCCTACTTGGTCGGTATCAGGACTACCAAAAATTGGCGTGCCAAAAGGTGTTGTTCCGATTTGTGAAGAAATACGCTGAACGCCACGAGGTCCTACGGTGTTGTCTTCAAAACCTCGCAAGGTATCGGCACCACCTGCAGTAAAGTTTTCAGTAAATGGCAATATTTGGTCCCTGCCACTCTTATCGCCATAACCGTTACCGTAACCTAAACGCATTCTAGCAAGCACAGACCAACGTTGATTTTTACTAAGTGCATAATAAAATTTAGTGTCCGCGATAAATTTAAAATAATTAACGTCAGAATTAGGGGTTGTTATACTAAATGAAGCACGTTGAGACGAACCATCCGTCGGAAATAAGCCTCGGTTTAGCGTAGAACGTGTCCAACTCGCTGATGCTAAGAAACTCTCATACTTAATAGCTGAATCTGGATTATCTAAAGATCTAAATTGGTCATAGAAGCGTGAGGTTTGCTCAAAAGAAGTGTTGTCGCTAGATAACTCAACATTGGCATAAGTTAATCCAAAGCTAATACGGTTCACTTCATTAATAGGATAACCCACATTTACGCCTACTTGATAACGTTCGCTGTCGTATTGAACAACACCAAAATTGCCACCATCAAATTTACTATAACCTACACTACCGCCCAAACTAATGCCGTCGATCGTGAAGTAAGGGTCAGTATAGTCCAGCTGTATTGACTGCTGATAGGAAACCGTAGACAAATTCAGTCCAATACGTTTACCCGTTCCTAAGAAGTTGTCCTGTTGGATACCTGCATTTAGGCTTAGTTTGGTGTTGTCACCATAACCGATACCCGCTTGGAACGAACCTGAGGCTTGTTCTTTCACTTTAAATTCAACGTCGACTTTGTCGTCTGCGCCTGGTACACGAATGGTTTCAAAATCAACTGTTTCCATGTAAGTCAAACGAGACAAAGATGACTTCGAACTTTCTAACAATTGGTCTGATAACCACGTACCCTCTAGCTGACTGAGGTTTTGACGTAACACTTCATCTGACGTGATCACATTTCCTTGGAAATTTATACGGCGAACATAAATACGCTTGCCTGGGTCGACAGACAACGATAATTTCACTGTTTTGTCATCGTCATTGATATCAGGAATAGTCGTTACTGTTGGGTAAGCATACCCAAATCTGCCAAAATACTTACTGATAAACTCTTCTGTATAAGTCACTGTTGCTTGGTTATATAACTCACCTGCAGAAAGCGGTAGCACCTGATTTAAGAAATCTTCAAAACCTAAGAGGTCACCCACCAATTCAACCCCAGAAATGGTGTATTGCTCACCCTCTTCTACGTTCATACCAATATAAATACCGTCTTTTTCGGGCGTCATTGATACTTGAGTCGAACTAATAGCAAAGCGCAAATAACCTCTGTCTTTGTAGTAGCTAGTAATGTTTTCTAGATCGCCAGACAATGTCTGTTGTTGATAGCGTGTCTCAGAAGTGAAGTCCCACCATGGTGCGCCAAATTTTAGTTCCATTATTTTAAATAATGTTTCATCGTCAAAAAGTTCGTTACCAACAATATTAACCTGCTTAATTTTAGCGGCATCGCCTTCTTCGAACAATAATTTCAAGTCAACACGATTTCTTGGCAAAGGCGTTACGATAGCAGTCACATCGGCATTATATTTACCAATGCTATAGAAAAAATCTTTTAAGCCATTTTCTATTGAGGTAAGCACGGTTCTGTCTAATGGTTCACCGATACGGATGTTTGAGGTTTCCAAACTGTCTTGAAGCTGCTCATCTTTAATATCATCATTGCCTTCGAACACGATGTTACTAATCGTTGGACGCTCGGAAACACGCACAATTAACAGGCCTCCATCACGCAGTATTTCAACTTTTTCGAAGTGAGTGGAAGAATACAAAGAGCGTATTAATTGGCTAATGCGGAATGAATTTAATTGGTCACCTACCTGCACCGGAAGATAAGTGAGCGCCGCACCTAAGGCGACACGCTGCAATCCTTCAACGCGAATATCTTCTACAACAAATTCAGATTTACTCTGTGCAAATGAGAACGACGTAAATGCCATCAAGGCGATAAGAACTAACTGTTTACACTTCATTTACTAATATTCTTCCAAAACATGTTTTTTATAAAACTATTATTATGTGATGCGATTGATGTCGTTAAAAATAGCAACCGCCATTAGCATGAATAACAATACGCCGCCTATCCTAAACCCAATTTCCTGTATTCCATCGGGGACTGGCTTTCCTGTTATCCATTCGGCTGTAAAGTACATTAAATGTCCGCCGTCGAGCATGGGCAATGGTAACAAATTTATAATGCCAAGATTAACACTGATCAGCGCTAAAAACCCTAAAAATACAATAATTCCATAACTTGCACTCAGTCCTGCGCCTTGAGCAATAGAAATAGGGCCACTCAAGTTCTTGACCGCAACATCTCCATTGATAAATTTGCCTAACATTTCGACAGTTAAGGTCATTAATCGCCACGTATCTTGCGTTCCCTTCACCAAAGCGTCAAAAGGACCCGATTTATCATGAAAGTAATACGCTTCTGGGTATGCCCCAACCTGGGAAGAAATTCCCAGCCTACCCTCAGTACCAGCAGCAGTTTTAACTTCACCTAAGGTAACTGATATCACCTTGGATCCGCCATTTCGTAACACTTCAACTTCAATTGTTTCGTTTGCTCTGGGCTTTACATAGTCCACTATTTGTCCCCATTCATCCATGAAGGTTCCATTTAGTTTTAGTATTTCATCGTTTTCTTGCAAACCCGCTTTAGCTGAAGGACCGTCAGATACAACTAGGGCAATGATTTTGTTAGGCTTTGTTCTAAATGGTTCAAAACCAACTGAAGTGAACATATTGTCTAATTCAGGATCAAACTCCCAGTTAGGCATCTTCATTTCGTAAGAAATAGCTTGGCCATTTGGTTTCTCAACGGTCAATGGAATATTGTCACCACCGATAAAACGCATTAGTTCTATGTTAACCGCTTGCCACGTTTTGGTGTCAGCACCATCGACTGCAATAATTTGGTCACCGACTTCAATACCAGTTGCAGCCATATAGGACTCAGGATTTATTTCGCCTATGTAAGGTTTTGCTTTGTCTTGCCCAATCATGGCAACAATCATCAAAATAAAAATCGCGAATAAAAAATTGATGCCTGGGCCTGCAGCGACGATTGCGAAGCGTTTCCATACGGGTTGAATATCAAAGGATTCAGCTTTATCTTGCTCCGCAACATCATCCACCCTGCTGTCTAACATTCTTACGTAGCCGCCGAGCGGGATGGCCGCAATGACGAACTCCATTCCAGTCGATGTGATACGTTTATACAGTGGTTTACCGAAACCAATGGAGAAGCGAAGGACTTTAACCCCGCACTTTCTGGCAATAATAAAGTGTCCCCACTCATGCACGGCCACTAAAATACCTAGTGCCATTATAAAGGCACCAATGTTTCGGATAATTTCAAACACTAATTCAACTTCCTTACTATTTCTTGCGCTAAAATTCTGGCTTCTGCATCATGTTCTATGACATGAACAATAGAAGTGAGTTCAATGAAATCTGTTTTTTGCAGCACTTGTTCGTTCACCCTAGCAATGTCGGTAAACTTAATCTGTCCGTTTAAAAACGCATCAACAGCCACTTCATTGGCTGCATTAATGGCGGTCGTTGCCGCTTGTCCTTGCTTGCAAGCTTCAATAGCTAAGTACAAATTAGGGTATCGTTTTTTATCCGGCCTCGAAAAACTAAAGTCAGTTAAGCTTGAAAAATCGACAGCTTTTACACCTGATGTAATTCGATGGGGAAAACTTAAACCGTAGGCGATCGGCGTGCGCATATCAGGATTACCTAATTGCGCAATGACCGAACCATCGACATATTGCACCATTGAATGAATAGTACTTTGTGGATGCAGCACCACTTCAATGTCATTTTCATGTAGGCCGAAAAGCCATTTGGCTTCAATGAATTCGAGTCCCTTATTCATCATAGAAGCGGAATCAACTGAAATTTTCCGACCCATTTTCCACGTGGGATGAGCGCACGCTTGATCTGGGGTAATCGCATCAAATGATTCATCTGCTAAGGTTCTAAAAGGACCACCTGAACCCGTTAATAAGATTTTCGAGATACCTGATTTTTCTAAATTCCCGTATTCAAAATCATGCGGTAAACATTGGAAAATAGCATTGTGTTCACTGTCGATCGGCAATAACTCGGCTTTGTGCTCGCGCACTGCATTCATGAACAGTTCACCCGTCATTACCAGCGATTCCTTATTCGCCAGCAAAACACGTTTACCCGCGCGGACCGCAGCCAATGTAGGAAGTAATCCTGCAGCACCGACAATAGCAGACATAACAGTGTCTACTTCTGGCGCTGAACACACATTCTCTAATGCTTGCACACCAACTAACACTTCAGAGTTGCAATTTTCCAGCTTTAATAAGTTGCTAAACGTGGTGTAGGCATCGGGGTCGGACAAGACGATATAGCGTGGTGAGCACTGCACAGCAAGCTGCACCAGCGCTTCTAAATTAGTGTGTCCCGTGATCGCAAAAACCCGAAATTTATCGGGGTGACGACAAATAACATTAATCGTATTTTGACCAATGGAGCCGGTTGCCCCTAGGACAGTAATGGTTCTCACAATATCTGCGCGACCTTTAGATTGAGGAGTGTGAAGAAAATAACGATATAGGCGATATCAACATACTTGCCTACGCCATCCATACGACATAGCAAAATGCAAAGACAGGGAATGCCGCAGTTAAACTGTCGATTCTATCCATTATTCCACCATGACCAGGGAGCAGTTTGCCGCTATCTTTGATACCAGCGCACCGTTTAAACATACTTTCATTTAAATCACCCAGTGCGGATACTGCGACCGTAATAACACCAATTAACAAATGCAGTCCCATACGGCTGGCTTCAAACTGATAATGTAATGCGGCAAAACCAATAATAGCAAGTGACGCCATAATACCGCCAATTAAACCTTCTATACTCTTACCGGGAGACACATTTGGACGTAATTTATGCTTACCAAATTTAACCCCAACGAAGAATGCGCCTATATCTGCAGCCCAGACAATACCTAACACATAAAAAATAAGCGACGCACCATAAAAGGGATCAACTTCATATAAATTATTGCGCAAACTAATAACAGCTACCCAGGTGGGGATTAAAGTAAGCACGCCGAAAGCGGCTCTGATTGGTACATTTTTTGTCCACGCCGAGCTGTATTTTGGATAAGTGATGATCATAACGAAGGACAAGGCCCACCAAACAGCAGCAATCCCCAGTATCGTTTTGTAAATACTATTTAGTTCACCCTGATACCAAACGGCTTCTCCATCTACGGCAACAATAAGCACACCACATATAATCAATATGAGAGCCATAAATAAAGCTTTCGATACACGACCGTTGATCCCTGACATTTTGGCCCATTCGTATGCACCTAGGGCGACCACGCCCGCAACAGCAATTTTAAATTGCTCTACAGGTAAAAATAAAATAGCTAAAATTGCCAGAGGTGCAAGAATGAGTGCTGTTATTATTCTTTGTTTTAACATTAACCTTGCCCTTGATTGTCAGGACTCACTTGTGAACCGGTTTGTCCAAACCTTCTTTGTCTTTGACAGAAGTCGGAAATTGCATCTTCAAATTTCTGTTCGTCGAAATCTGGCCAAAGTGTCTCACAAAAATAGAATTCTGCATATGCACATTGCCACAATAAAAAGTTGCTTATTCTATGATCGCCGCCGGTTCGGATCACTAAATCCAATGCGGGTAAATCGGACATACACATATACCCATTAAAAACATCTTCTGTGATTTCTTCAATTTTTACAAGACCTTGCTTTACATCATCAGCAATTCTTTGAGCGGCAGTCACTATGTCCCAACGTCCGCCATAATTGGCAGCAATATTGAGTGTTAACGCCGTATTATCTTTAGTAAGGAGTTCGGCTTTGTGAATTTTATCGACTAGATTTTGGTCAAACGCAGATAAATCGCCGATCACTTTCAAGCAAATATTATTTTTGTTAAGTTTTTTAACCTCGCTAGACAAAACAAGATTAAATAGCTGAATCAAAATTGTAACTTCGTCTTTCGGACGCTTCCAATTCTCGCTACTAAAAGCAAATAAGGTGAGTGCTTTGATGCCGTTTTTACGCGCATATCTTACTGACGCACGGACAGCTTTCACACCCGCCTTATGACCAAATGTTCTTAACTTTCCTTGTTGTTGAGCCCAGCGCCCGTTGCCATCCATGATAATGGCAACATGCTCTGGTAAAGAGCCTTTAAATGACAATGAGCCCTCAATCGAACTATCGGTACTCAAACGGCTACACTTCCATCAATTCTTTTTCTTTGTCGGCAAGAATAGTATCAATATTTTTGATAAATTCATTAGTCAAAGTTTGGATATTCTCTTCACCAGCACGACTTTGATCTTCGCTCGCTTCTTTTTCTTTTAGCAATTCTTTAATATCACTGTTTGCTTCTCTGCGAATATTGCGCACAGCTACTCTGCCCTGTTCAGCTTCATGGCGCACAACCTTGATAAGGTCTTTTCTGCGTTCCTCAGTTAGTGGAGGCATTGGAATGCGTATTGTAGTACCCGCACTCATTGGATTTAAACCCAAATTTGATTGCATAATGGCTTTTTCAACAGCTTGGATAATACTTTTATCAAAAACTGATAACGCAAGCGTGCGGTTGTCTTCTGCAACAACGTTAGCCACTTGTTTTAGGGGCGTGTTAGAACCATAGTAAGGCACCATTATGCTATCTAATAAACTAGGGTGTGCACGACCGGTTCTAATCTTGCTTAGCTGGCTTTTTAACGCGGCAATACTTTTTTCCATGCGCTGCTGAGCATCTACTTCAATTTCATCAATCACAACAAGATCCTTATTTTATACTTTTTCTGGATGACAGATAGTGGTGCCTTCGTCGTCACCTAATACGACTCGCTTCAAACAACCCGGTTTATTCATATTGAATACTCTAATTGGTATGTTGTGGTCGCGAGCAAGAGTAAAGGCTGACAGGTCCATTACTTTTAATTCTTTTTCTAGTACTTCTTGGTAACTAATGCGTTTTAAAAGAACAGCATCGGGATTCTTCACAGGATCAGCACTGTAAACACCGTCGACTTTGGTTGCTTTTAATACGGCGTCGGCTTCAATTTCGATACCGCGTAAACATGCAGCAGAGTCAGTTGTGAAGAATGGGTTACCTGTACCTGCAGAGAATATCACAACTCTACCTGATTTTAGAAAACTTATAGCGTCCGCCCAGTTATACGGGTCACAAACACCATTTAGCGGAATCGCTGACATTAGACGAGCATTCACGAAAGCTCTATGTAAAGCGTCACGCATTGCCAAACCATTCATGACTGTTGCTAACATACCCATATGGTCTCCAACAACACGGTGCATGCCGGCTTTAGCTAAACCTTCACCGCGGAATAAATTACCACCACCGATCACTAGACCGACTTCTACGCCGAGCTCAACTATCTCTTTTATTTCGATTGCCATGCGGTCTAATACTTTGGCGTCAATTCCAAAGTTTTCATCACCCATCAAGGCTTCGCCACTCAGTTTTAGCAAAATGCGTCGGTAAGCGGCTTTTGGTATGGTAGTCATTGTGTGTCCTTTGCAGTGGTTTTGTTTATTTTCTCATACTCGATAAAAGAGGTCTAAATAGTAATCTAAGCCTACAACCTTTATTCGACTATTTTAAACTTTTTTCGTGCACAGTAGTGCTAATTGGTAATAAATAATATACGCCGTTTGCGTTTCGTTATTTATTGCCGATATACACTTTTAATATCCATAAAAAAGCACCTCAATTGAGGTGCTTCGTATATTATCCGAGAATCGGTGATTGCAAAAGCAATCGAAGCACTTATTTCTTAGCTGCTGCCAATTGTGCAGCAACTTCTGCAGCAAAATCTTCAGATTTCTTCTCGATACCTTCACCCACTTCAAAGCGAATAAAGTTAACAACGTCTGCGCCTCTAGATTTCAAAAGGTCACCAACAGTTTGTGCCGGGTCTTTAACAAATGGCTGACCAGTTAAGCTGACTTCGCCCGTGAATTTCTTCATACGGCCAGAAACCATTTTCTCAGCGATATCAGCTGGCTTACCAGACTGGATAGCGATGTCAATTTGAATTTCTTTTTCTTTTGCTATAACCGCTTCTGGAACATCAGACGGCTTAACGAATTGTGGACTAGCAGCTGCAACGTGCATAGCAACGTCTTTTGCTAGCTCTTCGTCGCCACCTTCCAATATAACGATAACACCAATACGGCCGCCGTGGACGTATGCGCCTAATGTTGAACCTTCAACATTGATAACGCGACGAGGGCTGATGTTTTCACCAATTTTGGTAACCAGTGTGTCACGCACTGTAGCTACAGTTGAACCGTCAAGCTGAGCTGCAAGTAATGTATCGATATCATTGATTCCTTGTGCCGCAGCAACGTCAATCAATTTGTTACCGAAAGCAAGGAAACCTTCATCGCGTGCAACGAAATCAGTTTCACAGTTGACTTCCATCATAGTCGCTTTGCCACTAGTGATGTTAGTTAATATAACGCCTTCTGCTGCAATACGACCTGCTTTTTTAGCCGCTTTTGCTTGACCCGATTTGCGCATATTTTCAATTGCTAGTTCGATATCACCATCAGTTTCAACTAATGCGTTTTTACAATCTAGCATGCCAGCGCCAGTGCGCTCGCGTATTTCTTTAACCAGTGCTGCAGTCACTGCCATTTTCTTGTCCTCAAAATATCAATATTTAGAAAAGGGGGCTAATGCCCCCTTTGATAATCTACTTAAGTTACTTACTCAGCTGACTCTACGAAATCGTCTTTTTCAGAAGCTGCAATAACAACATCCTGATTACGACCTTCGTTGATTGCATCAGCAGCAGCGTTAGTATAAAGATTAACTGCACGGATAGCATCGTCGTTACCAGGGATAACGTAATCAACACCGTCTGGATTAGAGTTAGTATCTACTACACCCACAACTGGAATACCAAGGTTGCGCGCTTCTGTTACGGCAATGTGCTCATGATCGGCATCGATAACAAAGATAACGTCTGGAAGACCACCCATGTTTTTAATACCACCTAAGCTACCTTCTAGCTTAGTCATTTCGCGCTGAAGCATTAACACTTCTTTTTTAGTTAGCTTCTCGAATGTACCGTCAGCCGCCTGAACTTCTAAATCTTTAAGACGCTTGATTGATTGACGAACTGTTTTCCAGTTAGTCAACATACCACCCAGCCAACGCTTATTTACGTAGAACTGGTCACATTTTTCAGCGGCTTCTCTTACTGCGATGCTTGCTGCACGCTTAGTTCCAACGAACAAAATTTTACCTTTCTTGTGAGAAACACCAGAAAGATAGCTTAATGCATCATTGAATAAAGGAACTGTTTTTTCTAAGTTGATGATATGAACTCGGTTACGAGCACCAAAAATGTATTGAGCCATTTTTGGATTCCAGTAGCGAGTTTGGTGACCGAAATGTACACCGGCTTGAAGCATGTCACGCATTGATACGTTTGCCATTTTATTATTTTCCTATTTAGGGGTTAGGCCTCCATACACCCCTGCTCTCGATCCAAAACGTTGTAATAACAACGTGTTAGACACCCCGAGATCAGTGTCGGTATATGTGTGTTTTTGGTTAATTTGTACTGTCTAATTTTGAGAAGTTTTACAACATTCCCAAACAGCGCGCGCAATATATCATTTCAGGCATCTATAATCAACAAAAAAGCGATGTTACTGCACTTGAATTCATCGCTTTCATACTTGAATTCGTAACTTTTATCTATATATAGAGAGACTATTCATAATGGAAAAATATATGTCCAACACTACAATGCATTCACCAGTATCACTTTTTGGTACTGAATTAAAAAATAGATTCGTATTAGCACCGCTGACCAGAGGACGGGCTACTCAGTCTAGAATTCCTAATCAAATTATGGGCGACTATTACGAACAACGGGCAACCGCTGGCCTTGTCATTGCAGAAGCGACCGTTATCTCAGAAGAAGGAATAGGCTGGGTAGACTCTCCAGGTATTTATACCGATGAAATGGTCGCAGGTTGGAAGTTGATAGTTGACCGAGTGCATGCTCAAAATAGTAAAATGGTACTGCAGCTTTGGCATTGTGGACGCTCTTCACACAGTGACTTTCATAACGGTGAGTTGCCCTTCAGTGCATCAGCAATAAAAATACCAAACGATCAAATCCATACGCAACATGGTAAAAAGGACTATGAAACGCCAAGAGCGATGAGCAAAGAAGACATCGCCAACACCGTTAACGATTTTAGAAAGGCCGCAATCAACGCCAAAGCAGCCGGATTTGATGGTGTCGAAATACATGCCGCTAATGGTTATTTAATTAATCAGTTTTTAGACGGTGTGAGCAACCAACGAGAAGACGAATATGGTGGCAGCATTGAAAACAGAATGCGCTTTTTGCGAGAAGTTTTAGCGGCTGTTCAAGATGTTTATCCAAGCAGTGCTATTGGCGTTCGCTTGTCGCCTAATGGCGTTTTCAACGCAATGGGTTGCAATGACTATAACGAGCTATATAAAACAGCCATCAACTATTTGAATAAGCAAGGTGTTGGTTATTTGCACGTAATGGACGGCCTAGCCTTCGGTTTCCATGAACGCGGTGAGCCAATGACATTGGCCGACGTTAGACCATTGTTCGACAATACCATTATTGGTAATTGCGGCTATGACTATGCAGCGGCTAACGAAGCGGTAGCTAGCAACAAAGCAGACATGATTGCATTTGGGCGTCCATTTATAACTAACCCAGACTTACCACAGCGCTATAAAAACGACTGGCCACTAACGCCTTATGCCGACGTTACACATTGGTATGGCGGTGCTTCAGAAGGCTACAGCGACTATACAAATTATTCCCCAAGCTAAGTAAAAATGAAAAACTATGGCGGGCAAATGTTGGCCATAGTTCCTATTTTAATCCAACTGCTATATCGATTTAATCCACGTTGAGCTCTGCAATATAAATAGAAACTAAACGATTATTTAATAAAAATTATTTGATATACAAAGTCAGCATAGTTAAGCCGAAGCTAAGTTGGTATACTCAAAAAATAACAGGTATAAATAGCAAGTGTTATTGACGTTCAACGTATTAGGCAGCAAGCAATAGGTATTATCGAAGTTCAATAAATTAAGCGGCGAACTCTAAACAACAAAAAACGCCAAACACAATGCAGGATACAAAGGAAAGGACTTCCCTTTGTATCCGTAAAACGTGACTAGCAGTTTGTAATAAGCCACAAGCGATTTATAATAAGTGATATACAATAACAATTGCACGATGAATAATAAGTCACAAACGTTATTAGTAAACATTACATCAAATTTAGCTCAAAAAATTCGAAGAGGTCGACCTTGGTTGGAACAATAAAAACACCGGAAGAAATTGATAAAATGCGCGTTGCAGGCAAGCTAGCCTCAGAAGTGCTGATGATGATTACAGAACACGTAAAAAAAGGTGTTACCACAGACGAGCTCGATACACTTTGCCATGATTATATTGTAAATGTGCAAGACTCAATTCCAGCACCCTTAAATTATGGTAACCCCCCCTTTCCGAAGTCAGTATGCACATCTGTTAATCACGTTATTTGCCATGGCATTCCGAGTGACAAGAAACTAAAGGACGGCGACATCGTGAATATCGACGTTACTGTTATTAAAGATGGTTACCATGGCGACACTTCAAAAATGTTTGTTGTTGGCAAGCCATCAATCCTTGCAGAGCGCCTAATTAAAGTGACTCAAGAATGTTTATATAACGCCATCAAAATTGTGAAACCGGGCATGCGTCTTGGCGATATAGGTCACGCCTGTCAGCAGCACGCTGAATCTCATAATTATTCTATTGTTAGAGAGTATTGTGGTCATGGTATTGGTGCGGTTTTTCATGAAGACCCGCAAATTGTTCACTACGGCAAACCAGGCACAGGTGACTTAATAGAAGCGGGTATGTGCTTCACTATCGAACCAATGGTAAATGCGGGTAAACGCTATTCCAAAATTTTGCCCGACAACTGGACAGTCGTGACCAAAGACCGCAGTTTAAGTGCACAGTGGGAACACACCTTACTAGTGACTGATAACGGCGTTGAAATACTGACATTACGTGATGAAGAAGATATTGATAGGATAATCAATCACTAATTAGCCACAAATGGTAGCACTGACGACAGAATCAGTTCTCAATCTAATTAGGGCTATTAAATGGCCAAGGAGTTACTTTGTCAGTCCAAGACCAAATACAGCAGTTACAAGACATCAAAGACGTGCATGATATTGCGGGGTTTAAAAGCGCAGTAAAAGCCAACTATGAGTGGCTTCAAAACACTTTTAATAAAGAGTTAGTAGACAACCTCGTGGTTGCCCGCAGTGACTTTACAGATGCACTTTTGTGTCACGCATGGCAATTATTAGACCTTGATAGAGAGCCCGCCCTTTCATTATGCGCCGTTGGGGGCTATGGACGTGGGCAATTACAGCCATATTCAGATATTGATTTACTAATATTAAGCGAAAAAAAAATCAACAAAAGCGTTGAAGAGCGCTTGGGTAATTTCATCACCTTATTATGGGATGTAAAGCTAGAAATAGGTCAGGCTGTTCGCACTGTTAAAGAAACGATTCAGTTAGCAAAATCAGACATCACTATTGCGACCAATCTTGTCGAAGCCAGAATTCTGTGTGGCTGCGAAGACACTTTTGTTCAATTAATTGATAAAGTCAACAGTCCAAAAGTGTGGTCGAGCAAGGACTTCTTCCTAGCAAAACTAGAGGAACAAATAAGGCGTCATCACAAATTCAACGATACCTCATATAATCTTGAACCCAATGTAAAAGAAAATCCAGGGTGCCTGCGCGACATCCAGTCGATCGGCTGGGTTGCCAAAAAACACTTCCAAGAATATGACGGTTTAACCTTAATTGGACACGGTTATTTTACAGAACTAGAGCATGGCGAGTTAATCGAATGCCGTTCTCATTTATGGAAAATTCGCTTCGCATTGCACCTTACTTCAGGACGAAGTGAAAATCGACTGTTGTTTGACTATCAAACCGACGTAGCTCAATTGCTAGGTTATGGCGATGGGAAAGCGGCTGTAGAACGGATGATGAAGGCTTTTTTCAGAATAGTGCGCCGCGTATCTGAATTGAATAGTATGTTGTTATTGCGCTTTAAAGATGACGTATTAGAACAAAAAGTCAAAAAAGTGCTCCCTCTTAATGACAAATTTGAGTTAAAAGATGGCTTAGTTTCTCCCACACAATCAGAAACATTTCACTCACCTGCTGACATACTCGATTTTCTCAGCCTCATAAGTGAGCATGATAATGTGACAGGCTTAGATGCAGATTGTATTCGTCAACTGCGCAATGCTCGTCGTCGTTTTCAGCATCAGTATTATCACGAGCGTCAAGACTGTCGTGATCGTTTTATGGCATTAATGAAACAACCTGAGTTTTTCAACTTAGGCTGGGACATCATGTACAAATACGGCATATTGCAATCTTATTTACCCGAGTGGGATAAGATTGTTGGCATGATGCAATTTGATTTATTCCATGCTTATACCGTAGATGAGCATACGCATCGCTTAGTTAAGTATGTTTACAGCTATTACCACGGTGAAAAGAAATTTCCGCGCTGTTATCGCATCGTCAAAAATTTAGATAAGCCTGAGTTGCTTTTCATTGCCGCTATTTTTCATGATATTGCCAAAGGACGTGGAGGCGATCACTCAACATTAGGTGCGGTTGATGTACTTAGTTTTTGTGAGTTGCACAATATATCCGAACCCGATGCAAACACTATCGCTTGGCTAGTAGAAAATCATTTACTGATGTCTGTCGTCGCACAGCGTCGAGATATTTATGACGCCGACGTTATAAATCAGTTTGCAACGACGGTAAAAAGTCACGATAACCTCAATCTGCTGTATGCTTTGACGCTAGCGGATATACGCGCCACCAATGATAACTTGTGGAACGATTGGAAAGCATCTTTGCTGCGTGAGTTGTATTTATTAACTCAGCAAGCCTTCGACAACGGTTTGGAATGCCAGGTAACTCTCGAACAACGGGTCACCGAACACAAAACTGATGCGATGGCGTTGCTAGCCGAAAAAAATATTAGCGAGGCCCAAGCCATGTTATTTTGGCAACAAATGGGTAAGGATTACTTTGTTCGCTTTAAGCCAATCCAAATAGCCTGGCATACAGAAACGATTGTGACTGCAGGTATTTTAGCGCCTGAGGAAATATTAGTTAGTGCCAGCAATAGCACCTCTAAAGCAGGTACTGAATTACTGATTTATTGCAGTGATCGCCCTGCACTTTTTGCGCAAATTGCATCCGTACTAGACAGCCGAAATTGCTCAATTCATGATGCCCAAATTACCGTGACTGAACAAGGCAATGTTTTCGACAGCATGATTATTCTTGATCAAGACTCTCAACGAATTGATTCTAAATTTCATATTGAAAATTTAGTCGACGCTGTGCGTTCGCAGTTGATGAAGCCAGGTCGCTCGCACGCTAATAAACGAAAAATGTCGCGACAAATGAAACAGTTGGATGTTAAAACAAAAGTCCGTTTTTATTCCTCTACTGAATATGCGACGTTAGTTGAATTGGAAGCGTTAGATGCCCCGGGATTACTAGCTAAAATAGGTCACTTGTTTGTCGACCTTAAGTTGACCCTAAAACTGGCTAAAATATCGACTATTGGTGAACGTGCAGAGGATGTCTTTATCGTATCAAACGAAGAAGGCAAAGCACTTACGCAAGACCAAGAAATCACATTAAAAAAACAAATTACGTTAAAACTAGACCAACCAGAAGTGAACCCAGCAATATGAACAATTTGAAAGCCATTATAGAAAATGCATTTGACACTCGTGATACTTTCACGGCCCAAACAGTCAGCACTGAAATAAAAACCGCAGTGACAGATGCAGTTGAATTATTGAACTCTGGTAAAGCACGAGTTGCTGAAAAAATTAACGGTGATTGGCAAGTCAACGAATGGCTAAAAAAAGCGGTCTTACTTTACTTCAAATTACACGATAATAAACTTGTCGAAGGCGCAGAAACCAATTATTACGACAAAGTCCCATTAAAATTCACAGACTATACTGCTGAACGTTTCGCTGCGGAAGGCATGCGCGTAGTGCCACCAGCAGCCGTTCGTACCGGTTCATTTATTGGCCGCAATGTCGTTGTTATGCCCTCTTATGTAAATATTGGTGCATTTGTAGATGAAGGTACTATGGTCGATACATGGGTGACCGTGGGTTCATGTGCTCAAATTGGTAAAAACGTGCATCTTTCTGGCGGTGTAGGCATCGGTGGTGTTCTAGAGCCATTGCAAGCTAACCCAACCATCATTGAAGATAATTGCTTTATAGGCGCACGCTCTGAAGTCGTTGAAGGTGTTATTGTTGAAGAAGGCTGCGTTATTTCAATGGGCGTTTATATTAGCCAAAGCACAAGAATATACGATCGTGAAACAGGTACCGTAACTTATGGTCGCGTTCCTGCTGGTTCGGTCGTTGTCTCAGGTAGTTTGCCGAGTCCATGTGGAACGCATAGTTTATATGCTGCCATTATAGTGAAAAAAGTAGACGCAAAAACCAAAGCCAAAGTTGGTATTAACGAAATTTTACGTGGTGCTGAATAAATAAAAAAATGAGCTTGAGGATATTATCTTCAGGCTCATTTATGCTTTTTTTGTTGCTTAATACATTATATTGCTTTGCTATAAGGTCTATTTTATTACTACATTAAACGCGTTGGATGCTTTATTTTAGGCGGTCAACGAGTCAACAAGCCCTTCTAACCACGGCACGACATCTTCTTCAGCAGCAAGTGTTTCCATCGCATCAACTTCTAACATTTCTGCAACTGGCTTACCCTGTAGCTCTACTAGTAACTCTTGAAACTGGCGACCGCCACCACAAAAACTATCACCATAGCTGCTATCACCAAGCGCTGCAACAGCAAACGGCTTTCCGTTCATTAACGGAAACTCATCGCGTAAATCACTGTGAAATAACTCTAAATTTGGAGGAACGTCACCTTGGCCAGTAGTTGAACTTATAACAACAACCGCTTCAGCCTCGCTGAAATCTGAGGTTTCAGGATCCGTAAAAACATCGCATTTAATCCCTTTACTTTCAAACATTGTTTTTGCTTCTTCTGCCACATGCTGGGCATTACCATATACGGAACCTGCGAAAATACTCACACTGCGCATACTACGTTGTCTCCTATTGACTGATAAAGGTTACCTAATGTAGTACATAAAAATGTAAATCATTAAAGCTTAGCAATATTATACACATAACTTGCGCTTATAGACTACTGCGGTCCTAAAAAAGCAGTCATAGCTGGCGAATACATTGAAAAATGCTTACTTACCGACTGACTGCGAAATAACATTGGGGTCTACATTTAGTATATTGGTAAGCATGGCAAAGCAGATAAAGCGTGATCAATGCCAAATAATCCATCAGCCAGCACTTGGCTGAAGATGTAAAATATTTGTAAAAATAAGCAAACAGTGCTATTGATGATCAACATAAAGGGAATTATTCTTGCTCATTGCAAGAGGGAAATCACAGTGATTATCTACAAAACTACAACTACGAATCAATTGCTCAATGAAGCTTTGTCGTTGTTTATGCAGGGATCTAAAACAAGTTTACTCAATTATTTAAGCAAACTGGTTACCACTAGCGAAGCTGAAGAAATAGCCCAAGAAGCTTATTTAAAACTCTATCTGTTAGTAAAAGAAAAACCAAGTCATCATAATTATATAGATTTGTTACAAGGCTTGAGACCCATGCTAACTCTCATTGCGAAAAACTTAGCATTAAGTGCTATTCGCCATAAAAAAGTGGAAGAGAGATATGCGGAGTCACAACTAATGCTGCATAGCCAAATCACCACAGCAGAGCATCTGGGCGAGTACAATACGGAAGAGCAAGTAATTACTGAGAACGAAAACTTACGCTTAATTGTCGTCATCAATCGCCTCCCCCCAATCTGTAGGCAAGTTTTTATTCAACGCAAATTATATGCAAAATCACATCAACAAATTGCCAACATATTAAATATTTCTACGAAAACAGTGGAAAACCACCTTACCAAAGGGTTAATATTGTGTCGAAAATATATGCTCGAGCACGTTGATAGCAAACGCGATGACTATACAAATCCATCTAAACCAGTGAGTAAGGTTGTACGTTGAACATAGAAGAATGGTCCGGCTATGAAGTATCTAATGAAGTGCTAGAACAAGCAGCTTCTTGGATCGCTAAGCTTGACAATAGCCAGGAATCTGAAGACCCTGAAGACATCCATACGTTGTTTTTTGATTGGTTACAGACGGATCCTTCTCATCAACAGGCTTATTTTGAATTGTCTGAAATTTGGGCTCGTAGCGCCTGCACAAAATCGATGTACGACATGATTGACAAGTCGATGGTGTTGCCTTTTCCAAACCAAGAAAACACACGATCTCAAGGCCTATTGGCCGAGCCTTCTTTTGCCGAGCAATCAGCAAGCTCATCTTGGGCTTATACAGTAACCATTGGACTTATCTTCTGTGGTCTATTCATTCCTGCTATACAATCATTTTTCTAAATTCTAAATTCTGAATACTTTTCCACGCTAAAATTATTAATAATAATTACAAAAACTGACGTACATTCCAATTATTATTCTAAACGGTAAACGCTCATCTAAATTCCAAATACTTTGCTACATCCCAATTGTTTTCTGAATTCCGACTATTTTTATATTGTGTAGTAGGGGATTTATAAATCTAAAGCGTTATTAAAATGTTAACCAAAACATATAATAACGGGAACACCCATGAACAAACCTTCTCAGCACAACAAACTAGCTACTTTCACACCTAAACTACTGTCATTAACTATTGCCTCAGTTTTGTCGATTTCCGCTTTCGCACAAGAAGCAGAAGTGAAAAAAGATGATAAAGATGTCGAAAAAATACAAGTTATTGGTTCAAACATACGCGGCGGTCAAGTTGCAGAAGCACTCGCTGTATCGGTAATCGACGCAGAAGCTATTGGCGAACTAGGTATCGATTCGTTGGATGATTTATTGCAACTCATCCCTGAGAACGGACAAAACTTTTTTAATGAAGCTCAGAATATCGGCGGTGGTGTAAACGCTGCTCGCGGCGATATTGGCACCTATAACCTAAGAAATTTAGGCACAGGTAATACATTAGTATTGCTGAACGGTCGCCGAATGGTGAATTCAGCATCTTATCAGACTGAAGAAGTTGGTGGCAGTTTCGTACCAGTCAACTCGGTTAATATTAATACCATTCCTATTGCTGGCTTGAGTCGCGTAGAAGTTTTACGTGACGGTGCCTCTGCAATATATGGTGCTGATGCAGTAGCCGGTGTCGTAAACCATGTTGTGCAGTCAAATTTTGTTGGCCTTACATTGTCCGGCCGCTGGGCACAGTATGACGAAATACCGCGCGAGGAACAAACCTTGTCCCT
>JBLIKA010000022.1:0-34223 GCA_047637355.1 Glaciecola sp.
TTTTACCGAGTTGATGCTCAACATTACTTACACAACCACTGGTAAATATTGCTATTATGATAACGGTAAATATTTTCATATATCTCTTTCCCTGCATGAAAAACTGCGTTCATTCAGACTATCAGTAAGAATAAATAAAAGCTAGTCAGGTCAAATGATACCCTGCGTCCTAACGTCATCTTCATATTGCTATTAAGGCAACGCCTTTAGCTATTTCTTGCGAATATTTGAGCCCTAGTAGCGGTGTCGAAAAATATATATAGTCAGATAATTACCAAGTTATGTAATACCGAGAGTATGTTCAGTTTAAAGGTTTACGATATTCAGTAAAGGTTTACGGCGGGTTTACCTGGGCCGTTGAGTTTTAAACTCAAATATCATCGCGTAATTAAGCGACTATACTTTAATCATTTGATATACGACACTGTCTATTTGGTTGATTTTTTCATCTCTTAAATAGCTAAAACCTGCTTTTTCGAATGCTTTTATTGAAGCTATATTTTGTTTTTTTACTGACGCTAAAATTGGTAAGCTATTAGCCTTAAAATATTCCGTAACTCCTTTGCTAATAGAGATACTGCCC
This sequence comes from Glaciecola sp., assembly GCA_047637355.1. GTDB lineage: Bacteria > Pseudomonadota > Gammaproteobacteria > Enterobacterales > Alteromonadaceae > Glaciecola. The sequence continues at coordinate 584 of JBLIKA010000022.1, forward strand.
AGGCCTTTCCCTCTAAATTCTTTACCTATTACGACACCTATTATCGCATTATTAGTTTTTACATCAATCCGTAGCATAGATGCAGGTTTACCATCAGCTTCAACAATATAAATTAATGCTGTTTTATCAGTTAACTTATTCTTGAACCATTCGCAATGAGGAACATAAGATATAACGTCAGAATGAAACGATTGTTTCCGCACTAGCTGATCATTAGACCATTCAAAAATCAGATCAACATCAGTCAATTTGGCCGGCCTTATATGTAACGTAGTAGTCAAATTATTTTCCTCTTTGCAGCGAATGAAATCTATCTTAATAGTAAAAATCAGTTTCCAATTTTAGCGAACTCTGAATTGCACTGATACAGTATGGAACGCAGGATATATCGTTAACGTCGCGAATGAAGAACTTCGCCGAATACAGTTAACAGATTATCAGCGCCACAATAGGCTTCTTTTTGCACACAATCATAGGCCTTCTTGTGCTTCACCATTAATGACTCTGTATCAGAGTAGTCTGCAATTACGTGTTTTGCTAATCCAATATAGTCGACTTGCTGACGCCAGTCTGCCGCATTACACCAGCCTTGCTGAGAGGACTCTGTTGCAGCTGGCATTTGGTTATCGGCAACCACCACAAGGTAACTAGGTGTATAACAACGCATCAATTCAAATTGCGTTCCACCCGCAGCACTGATGCTTAAACGACTATGCAGCATAACCTCAGCCATTTCTTGAGCATCGTGAATATAATGTATTGGCATGCTTATTTTATGATTTGCATTATCGTAGTTTAGCCAGCCATCTTGAATAGTTTGCGTAAGCTGCTTTTGCCATTTGTAAGCTGCGCCTGTAATCACCGTCACTGGAAATTGAAAATTTAACTGACTCAATGCACCAAGCATACTCAGCGTATGATTTTGAGCATCGCCGCCGCCAAAACAGATAAGTAATGAGTGCCTATCTGCTACAGGTATTAATGGTAAGTCTATAAATTCAGGACGTAACAATAGATACTGAGGTCCTAAACAGAGACGACTATTTGACGCATTCTGTTCATAACCTAGTTGCTGTGCGGCGGCAGCGCCATTTATCACTACATCAGCTAGATGATGCTGTTTTTTTTCTAAAAACGTATTGATATCATCAAGATAAGCAAAGCAAATAGAGGCTGAAGCTAAGGCCTGTTGATAAGAATGATCAAATTGATAACCATCAAGCACAACAATTTGACCATATGGAGATGACTCTTTTGAGCCATAGCGCGACATGCACGTTGCAATAAATTCAATATCAGCCTTATTTCGCTCATTGGTGACATCTACTGCAACACTATTATTCCAATGACTGTCGTCAATAACAATAATTTCACCATGCCATTTTTGTCGACTTAACAAAAAATCCTTACTGGTTTGGCTACATATAAATACAACATCAATTTGAGCCTGTTGCGCCGCCTGTGATAGCGCAAAACACCGCATTAAGTGCCCTAACCCAATATGCTCATTACCTTCTACTCTGAAAAATAGCTGCATTATTTTTATTTACTGCACTGAATTAATTTTTGCCCAACTTAGGGGGGTGCCTTTTTGCATAGAAATAGAGGCAATACTACCCACAACTGTGGTTATATGTTTGGGCGCTAAGCCATGCGCAGGTCGCACTATTTTTACATGTTCTTTAGTCAATACTTCGCCGGCATTGATATCCTTACAAATGTATATCGAGCGACGATATTGTTTAGACTTCTCCTCAGCGCTCGTGCCGCCATAAGTCACTGTCCCAATGGCTTCAGATACTCTTGCAGTCTCAATAACTAGCTGGGCTAATTCGTCAGGTTCAAGTGAAAAAGCGGCATCAACACCGCCATCATCTCTGCATAAAACAAAATGTTTTTCAATCACACTGGCACCGTAAACAACACTGGCGACTGACACACCAATACCCGCCGTGTGGTCTGATAAACCAACTTGGCAATTAAATGTAGCGCGCATATTGGGGATGGTTGCAAGGTTTGTATTTTCAGGTAAGGCAGGATAAGTGCTCGTGCATTTAAGCAGTATAATATTTTCGCAACCTTGAGCTCTGGCCGCTGTTAGCGCTTCTTCAATATCGCTTATACTGGCCATACCGGTTGACATGATAAGCGGTTTACCCTGCGCTGCTGCTTTTTTAATTAGCGGAATATCAGTCAGTTCAAACGAAGCAATTTTATAACATGGCACATTTAATTGCGCTAAAAAGTCGACCGCATCTTCATCAAATGGTGAACTAAAAGCAAGCATTCCAAGACTGTTAGCAAGGGTGAATAATTCACTGTGCCATTCATATGGGGTTGACGCCTTGGCATATAAATTAAAGAGCTTTTCACCCGCCCACAGACTGTCACTTTCCTTAATCACAAAGTCGGGGGAGTCCACGTCAAGTGTCATACTTTCAGCTGTGTAGGTTTGTAACTTAATAGCGTGCGCACCAGATCTTGCTGCTTCCTCAACCATTTGTTTAGCAAGCATTAAGCTTTGCCCATGATTACCGCTTAATTCAGCAATAATAAATGGCTTTTGATTTGGACCGACATCGAAGAAAAGATCATCATTGCCTATTCTAATTGTTGTATTGCTGGACATAATTTTGACCTTATAGGCTTTTCAAAATGGAGAAATAAACTGGGATCCGTGTAGACAAATTCTAAAAGTGATTTCCTTCACCCATATCAACACTGCCATCAAAAATACTTTGCACACCTTCAACTAAACTTTTCACTTGTGCCGGTTTATCCGACATATCGGTTGCGTAATCAGGCATTAAGGTGCGCGGATCGATATTACCACTGATGATCATTACCGGGCAGCCGACCGCTGTTGCCAACCATTGGGGAGCTGATGGAACGGATATGAGTAAGTCACTTGATTTCAACATGGCTAGGGTTTGACGCATGGATTGACTACCGTCAAATTTTGACCAAACCTCGAACCCAGCATCTTCAAGTGCTTTTTGTAATTGCTCTGTTAACTCGTAACTGCGCTCTGCTGTGCGTGCTTGAGTTGCTAATGCAATTACCTTTTTACTTTTCGCTTTTTTAGCTATCTGCTTATCACGTGTGATTTGTATTTGCATATCTAAATCGATATCTTGCCACCCGCAGCAGGTTCTCAAATAAAATTCAGGATAACCATGTTCTGGTAAATAGTCAGATTGCCACCACGTTGTGTGCCATCTCATCATACTAAACCAGGTGCTCTGAAGGTAATGACCTGGGTCATTAACAAACGTGGGGGGAAGTGTTTGATTTTGAAATTGGGTAATTAATTCGGCAATTGACATACCAATATAATTTCCCTCTACCGGCTCACCTGCGTCTTTCAAGAAACGTGATAAAAAGCTTGGCATAAACCATGTATCGAGATTGATTATTTTGGTATAGGCTTCACCAATAATGCTTTCAGCTAGACCCAAAAATACTTCCATCGCTTTTAAAATGTCTTCTGGCCATTCACCATTTTTCAGTCCGAAAGTTTTTACTTGCGGCTCTGCTAGCGCCATGACTTCAAATCCGGCGGCGTAGGTTAAAAAATGCACTTCTGCCCCAGGATATTTGCGTTTAATATATCTTACGCTTGGCACTCCAATGCACGTGACATCACCTAAACCTAGCATGCGGATAATAAGTATTTTTTCTTTTCCAGAGTCGGTTTCGGTAGTCATTACCATGCTACTTACCTCGCATTGTCTTGTTGTTTTACCATATAAGCTTGATACATTAGTTCGGCTCGATACCAGTCTTCTGGCGTATCAATATCTTGCACTAAATGCCGCGGTAATATAATGGGAAGACCGTATTTGGAGAAAAACGGCTTTGCGGACAGATAGTCTTCGGTTCTACCCCAATAAAACTGCCCAGCGTCATGATATGCTTCAGGCAAGTCTTGCGAGCGCTTAGCGATATCGTTCTCAAAAGCAGGCAGTGCATAATCTTCTTTCATCAACAGCGCTCTTTGAATTGGAAACGCAAAGCTGGTAACCGAATAGGCAAAGCTTTTATCCGAATTATCTATCAGGGCTTGCAATCCTTGCTGCAGATATTCAGCTTGTAAAAAAGGAGCGGTTGCATAAATGGCGCAGCAAAATGTGGGGTTACCTATATTTTTGGTGACCCATTCAATGGCATGATTAGTCACATCTCGCGTACCGGTTATATCGTCTGATAATGAACCGGGCCGCATAAATGGCACTTGAGCACCATACTGTTTGGCTATATCGGCAATAGCCGCGTCATCCGTTGAAACGATAATATGTTCAAAAATTCCAGATTTCTTTGCCACCTCGATTGAGTATGCGATCAGTGGCAGACCTGCAAATTCTTTAATGTTTTTCTTAGGGATACGTTTACTCCCGCCGCGAGCCGGAATAATGGCAACGTTCATACTAATATCTCAGTCAACGCATCCACCACAGCTTGCTGCTGCTGTTGCGTCAGGCTCGGATACAGAGGAAGTGTAATTGCGCGTTCGTAATAACGTTCCGCACAAGGAAAATCGCCATACTTAAAACCGAGTTGCTGATAGAACGGATGCAAATGAATTGGAATATAATGCACATTTACGCCAATACCCCTCCCGACTAATTGTTCGTAAACAGCTTTTCTTGTTTGGCCTCGATTAGCATCCCCATCTTGAGTTTCTAACTCAATAACGAATATATGCCACCCGCTTTGATTATCTGTGTTTGTTTGCTGAGGTAAAATAAGAGGTAAATTAGCAAGAGCTTGAAAATAAAAATCCGCTTTATGTTGCCGAGCTTCGATGAAGTCATCTAATTTTCTTAACTGTGAAATACCCAGAGCAGCTTGCATATCACTTAGTCTATAATTGTATCCTAACGTGAGTTGCTGGTAATACCAATCGCCAGCTAACGATATGTTAGTCGTCTGTGCGTCAAACAAACCTTGATCCCGCGTGACACCATGCTTCGCAAACAATAAGATTTTTTGTGCTAATTGCGGATTATTGGTTAACACCGCACCACCTTCAGCGGTTGTTATAGACTTGACTGGATGAAAGCTCAACACCGTCATATCAGAATAGTCACAATTACCAATTTTACTGCCATTGTAAGAACCACCGAGAGCATGCGCTGCATCTTCAATTAACACAATACCAAGACCTTTAAGTAAATCGGCAATTGCTTGCATGTCGCAGCTGAAACCGGCGAAATGAACAACGACTAATGCTTTAGGTAAATGCCCACTCTGTTTTGCAAGGTTTAGCTTTGCGCCTAATTTTGTAATATCGATGTTGCGAGTGTGCTCATCCATATCTACAAAGTCCACCTTCGCAGAGCAATAAAGTGCACAATTTGCGGATGCGACAAATGAGTTTGGAGTCGTCCAAACGATGTCACCCTGGGTAACGCCTGCGGCTAAACAAGCCACATGCAGGCCTGAAGTTGCACTATTTACTGCGGTGCAAAACTGCGCACTGGTATAGTCACACAAGGCTTTTTCAAACTCAGGAACTTTACTTCCCTGAGTTAAAAAGTGGTTTTCCAACACATCTACAACCGCGTCTATATCGTCACTGCTGATATCGTGTTTACCATAGGGGATCATAACGTCTGTTTGTCCATCTCTTTTAAGTCATTTACGCTTAGAAACTGTTGATTAGTGCCCGAGTGGTACTCAAACTTTTCATCTACTTTGTTACCAATTTCACCTAACTTGTTTTTTGAGTAATCAATCGTCTTATCAAAAAACTTGATTGAAGGGGTAATAACAAAGTGATCATCAAATTCTAAAGAGTGATGGGCCATTTCCTCAGGCACCATTACTTCATGTAATTTTTCGCCAGGTCTAATGCCAATAAGCTCATGTTCTCTGGTGCCGCTCATTGCTTCGACCAGGTCTAAAATGTGGACTGAGGGTATTTTCGGAACAAAGATTTCTCCGCCCTGCATTCTTTCAAAATTAGTAAGGACGAATTTGACGCCTTCATCTAATGTAATCCAAAAGCGCGTCATTTCTTGATGCGTTACAGGTAATATCTTTTTACCCTGCGCCAATAAATTGCGATAAAACGGCACAACTGAGCCTCTTGACGCCACCACATTGCCATATCTTACCACTGCAAACCTTGGACCATCTGCACCGGCTATGTTATTCGCGGCTACAAACAGTTTATCTGATGCTAATTTTGTAGCTCCATACAAATTGACCGGGTTAGCCGCTTTATCTGTGGACAAAGCAATAACACGGTGTACCTTAGCTTCAATACAAGCTTCAATGACGTTTTGCGCACCATTGATATTGGTTTTTATGCATTCGTTTGGGTTATATTCTGCCGCTGGAACTTGCTTTAACGCTGCAGCATGAATAACGTAGTCCACACCTCGCATTGCAGTAAGAAGGCGACTTGCATCGCGAACATCGCCAATAAAATAACGCATACAAGGGTCAAAAAACAGTTGCTGCATTTCATATTGCTTGAGTTCATCTCTGCTGTAAATAATCACTTTCTTAGGTTTGTAGGTTGCTAAAATATGCGATACGTAACGATGCCCAAAAGACCCCGTTCCACCAGTTATTAATATAGTTTTATTATCAAACATTATTACTTTGCCTTTGTGTAGACACTAATATTAGATTCTACAACGCTTTGTGTTTGCCATATTTGGAATAATTCTACTACCTCAAACTGTCTATTAACCTTAAGACCACGAGAGTTAGCAGAATCACAAACAGTGGCATTAGCCGTTAGCTGTTGAGCGTTTCGAGGTATTCCAATATACGTCTTATAATCAATGAACGCATGTGCAGAGATACGCTCTACAATGTTGCGTTCAATATATTTGTGCGCCTCTGATTCATTCTCTGCAGAAATCTTCAGAGAGGACGTCGATAAATCACTTATCTTGGTATCTTCACTAGGTGACTTTATAGATGTATCACTTTCACTTAGAACACCGGCTAAATTTTCAGTTTTACTAAATTCAGCTACTTCATTCGTTTTAGATGCATTTTTTAAGCCAATGTCTGAAAAATCAAGCTTTTCGATGAATATGACGTAGTCCCCGGTATCGTTTAAGTGTTTAATTGCTGATTCAAGATGCAGGCTTAGCGGTGAAAACGGGATCCTACCTTGCTTGTAATCTGCGGCATGACTCAACTCTAGTACTTGAGGTAGAACCTGAAAGGAAACCACTTGATGCGAGTAGACCGCGACTTGCTCAAACCATGTGGATTGATATTCTCCCATCAAGCAAATAAGCACATTACCAACATAGTTATGCTGTTGAGCATGTTCATCTCGTTTCTTCAGACATGCACTTAAATACTGCCAGTCCTGATTATTTTTAACACAAAATATAGCCGATGGCTTTTTACCCGCTGATGGCTCCTTCCCAACCGATGGATATTCAGTCTCTGATAAGCCCATTGCATTCTTATCTGTGTTTGGCGTAATCGTTTGAACCGAATAAGTAATAGGATAAATAGCAGAGAGTGTGTTTAAACACTCGCTTACCAATTCACTTAAGTGTGGCTCAAAAGTAGTCACCGATATTTGACGGGTGTCAGGCTTCTTTAACACCAGCCGCTCGCGTATAACAGGAAAACTAGATGATGTATCAAACAACTCGTTGGTATTTTGCAACAACAATTTGACGTCGTTGAGTGTCTCAATCCAAATGGAAATAGTTTGCTGAGCTACCTCTACAGAAATAGTGGTGTCCTGATGCATTGCCGCTTTACTCAGCACCGAATTGACGTGATTCATGGTTCCGTATAAATAATAGAAAAATAAGGAATTGCCTTTTTTATAAGAATAAAATAAAAACTGCTTTTGCTTTTCAATAATACTGAACACATCGTCTTGATTACTAATTGTAGTCAGCAACATGCCTTGCAGTTGATCAATCTCTTCGAGGACTAACTGGCTATCATATTTGCTTTCGAACTCTTCAATGAATTTATCTGCAGGTAATGTATAAAAACATGACTCAAGGCTGTGCAAAACATCTTGCTTTTGTTCCTCTGTACTCATCAATAAAATATTATCGATGCTGAGCGCCGAAGCCCCCTCTATTCGAGCACCATCACTTGTATTGTAACAATCAATTTTATGCGCTGCTAAGGCTTGTTCGATAATAGTTTTAGCTAGTTTAAATTCATACTTCGTACTAACCACAGGACGAAAATTACCAGGTACTCGCAGCCCTGTATTGTTCTCTTCTGTATACTTGTAGAGCTCTTTACCCTGGGGAGTGTAATAGCCCGATTGCGATGAATGATGTTTTTCATTATCAACAAATCCCATATCAACACCAAACAAATAAAACTGATTAAAGCCCAATTTCAAAAACAGATTTATGGCGAAATTACTAACAGTGGGAAAGGAAAACTCAAGTGATTCTGCCTTTTCTACGCCGATTACATTAAGCGTCGAAACGGTGGCCGATTCCCCTTCTTTAAATGCAAACTTTACGTTTTTGTATAAATTACACGTATCAGGATGAATGCCATTGCAACTTAACAGCGTGATTTTTTTTAAGTATTCAAGATCATCTACTCTATAAGCCCAATCATAGGTTGCGCGGTTTAGCTCTATCTCGGCATGAAAGTCGGGAACAATATTATTACGATGCAAGGCTTGCAATGATGTACCGCAAGACACAACAATCGCACGGCCTTTTAATTCACGAATAGTCTCAATGCTATAATCTAATGATGGGCCATTGCCTACAAAGATAATAGGTAATTCTCGTTGTTTTTCATTGAGATATTGGCTTGGTTTTGCGCGCAAAAACGGGATGCTGTTGCGCAACGCTTCCTTGGTGTGCTCAATCGCATAACAAGCGTGATCAAAATACTCGCCCATTGCAACGACAATCTGCAATTGTTCTCGCAACTGCATAATTGACGCATTTAAAGAAGCATTGTAGTAACCCTGGTAAAAGAAAGTTTGGCTGAGAACATAGGGACCAATATTATAAAACTGCGCTAATAGATCACGAAATAAATGAGAGCCATCATCACCAATATTAATATATAAATTGGCACCTGACTCATCGACTTTTTCTAGTATATTAGCCCAATCTATTGCAAACAAAGAGGCATAGAAAAAATCTCTATTGGGCTCACAAATGAACAGTTTCTCAACCTCTTTGTGTTCAAATAAACTTTTCAGTTGATAACCTGCACCCAATCCAAAAAGTATTAGGGACTTGATGGTATCTGGCAAAAAGCCAGCTTCGTCTTCTGCTTTAAGCAACAACTGTTCGGTTTTCTTGACTAATCTATAGTGAAAGTAATGTTTTAATTTCTCACCACTATAGCCAAGAATAAGACCGTCTTTATTTGGGAATTCCTCAAAACTTTTGTAATGATCATGACCATCTTGTTCGGGATGACTGCCATACAGACAGGCGCCATTATCACGGTTAAACAAATTAATCTGGTTGATTTTATTTTCAACGACAACCCACGTTTGTGGTTTGTAATTTACGAATTCTTCATGAATATTAGGATAATACTTTAGAAAAGCAGCTAAATTAGTTTGAAATCGCAACTGCTCTTTAGAAACTACTGATAGTGAGAGGATATTCGGGCTGTCCAACCAAGGAGGTGTGTACTGCGTGAACTTGCCCTGAATAGAGAATGGTGCATGGGAGGCTTTCATTTCTTGCCACGATTTAGTTCGAAAAGCGTGCATAACGGTGTCAAAGGTAGGCTCATAATAATGTTGAAATAGCATTACGTCTTTTACGTCGAACTGAGCTGATAACTCAGATAAGTCTTGAATAAGGTTTTCGCCGTTCTCGCCAATTTGAAAGTATAAACTTGTCCCAGTTTCCATTACATTGTCTAACACACTTCGCCAGTCTTTCACCAAACAAGAACTTTTGAAATATTGGCTTTCCGGCTCATAAATAATAATATGCTTGGCGGAGCAACGCTCAAGGAGCCAATCAATATGGTGGCCTAAGCCTAAACCCAATACAACCAATACATCAGCCGTTTTGGCTTTCATCTCAACAAATTTGGCACTTGTTTGGTATGCCTGCAATACCTGCTCTAAATCATCACTCTCCCACTTTGCTTTTGTAATCGGACTTGCTTGAGAAGAGTCTGCAAAAGACAGATAAGCCGCGTGCTGCGGCAACTGCTGACATTGATCAGCAATTTCAGCCAGAGGCGCCTCACCATAGAGTGTCTGACCAAGACCAAAATCAACAATATTATATTCTTCATTCTGATTACAAAATATAGATATGTTATTGCTACTTATTGAATGTAGTTCGTTAATTAAACTTGGAATGTGTTTAGCGAAAGCGGATTTATTTTGCTTGTGGGTTTTTTCTATATGCGAGGCAGAACGTGCTTCAATTGCTTCCTGCACTTCTTCGTTAGAGTGAATATGAACACGGATATCATTCAACATAGTTAGACTTTATCACTTATATTTTTTAACTGCTTTTAGTCCGCGTACCAGTCCACTCAATTCAGACAATGAGTCAGAAAAAAGTGACTGCACGGCGGTATGGAGTTTATTATTAATAGGCAATTCAGCTTTGGCGAATTGGTCACGTTCAACTTCATTTAGGCTTTTAAGATGCCGCTGAATTAACTCGTCACGCTGAGTAACAAGCCTACGGAGTGCTTGGTCGTCAACATTGTCAGTGCCAAGCAATGTAAAAATTGATTGGTTTATAGCATTAAGATCATCAGGTGCTAGCGTATGGGACACATAATCGTCTTTATTCACACTGAATGGCTTTTTCGACGTTGAATTTCGTATGCCTCTTCTTTTGCATCTTCAGGAATACTAGCCCAAGCCTTTTTTATTGGTAATAGCAGACTAATCACTTCATCTAATATCTGCAAGCTGTTTTGCACGTTAGCATCCAACAATCTTGTTATCATATACTCGTATAACGAGTAGAGATTTTGTGCAACATCACCGCCAACATCCAAATCCAAAGTATCTCTTAAGTTAAGTAAAATAGCGTTAACTCTCGACAGATGTTCTGCTTTTCCAGCAAAGTCTTTGCGTTCCATGCACCCTTTCGCATAAGCCATGCGATCGAGTGATCCTTGCATCAACATGAGTGTTAAACGATGCGGATCGGCACTTGCAATGTCTTGTTTCAGACTGTCTTTTTTATATGCGTTTATACCTTTAAGCGCCATACAGTTTTGTCTCCGAATAAAAAAATAAAGCTGTTGAAGATGAAAACACAGCTAAGAATGATGCTTTACAGCAATAAAAACTTTCAATTGTAGCGCTAAAACAAGCTTGCTAGTAAGGCCGAACTTGATTGTTGTAATCGTGCAACCGTTTGGTCTAAATTCAAATAACGTCCGCGCAGTGTTTGTTCAAAACTAACTAGGCGCAATTCAAAAGCGGCTCGGTCATCTAAAAGCTGTTCCCGCTGGTCCTTTGCCGCAGTTTCTCTACCGGCTAAAATACCACTTGATTTAGTGTATTGGTCAATAAAATCAAATAATTTATTGGCAATACCGTCATCGCCAGTAAACAGCTTTGATACTTCGTCAAAGTTATCTTCAAGCGCATCGTTCAAACGACTTGCACCTGTACCCAAGCCAAAATCACTGGTACCAATTTCCAATTTACCTTCACTAGTTAATTCAATACCAATTTGAAACAGGCCGCCTAGTGCCGACGCTGAAACGGAGCTACTTAAAATACTTCCTAAACCCGCTTGAATACCTCTAACCGTGAAGTCACCAGCGAGTGCTCCATCGTCTTCAAGATCGGATTCACCGTATTTCGTTAAAGAACGAATTTCGTCGTTGAGCGAATTATAACTTTCAACAAACTCTTTGATTTTTTCATCCAGGCCTTCTTCATCAAAACCGATGACCAGCGTTGAAGACTGAAACTCATCGTTTGCATCTCTTTCAGAAACCGCTTTGGCCGTAAATGTTACATTTTGAATTGTATTTTTGAATTCGTTACTAGCACTTTGTACCGTAATACCGTCAATAATGGCCTGTGAGTTTTCTGCCGTTTTAGTTGGCACTAAATAACTAGCTGATTCGGTTGAATCGGTTGTCGCCAGGCGATTAAGATCCGCAATGTCATTGTCATTTACGATAGAAAGGTCGTTACCCTCACCTGTTATAGTAGAGCTAATAATCAATTTAGCACCACCGTCAGCGGTGCCTGTATTGATTATGTTTGCGGTAATTCCAAAATTATCTTCCGCATTGTTAATTTGTTCACGAAGCTCGGCTAACGTCGCACCCGCGCTTACATTAATTGAAAAGGTATCGCCAGTGCCGCCAATGTTGAAGGTAAGTGAACCGGCAGTGTCGGTCACTGAATCACTTGACGCGGCGAAACCACCGTTAACCGCTGACGCTGTCTCGATTCTACTTCCGCTAGCCAGACGCTCAACAGTAATAGCGTATTCGCCTGTTAATGCGCTATTCGATGCCTTGGCTGTGAATGGTTCGGTTTCTTCAGATGGGTTACGAATAGTAGGCTCACGGTCAGTAAGTGACTGATCTTTGCGAAGTTCGTCAACTGAATCTTTAAATTCGGATAATTTTGATTTGATTTGTCCGAGACTTGAAATCTCGGACTCAATTCTTTCGTCTCGAGCATCTAGTCGAGCGGATTTTGGTCCACGCTCAGCAGCTAGTAACTGTGTTACCAGTCCTTCGAGGTCTAAGCCTGAACCAACCCCTAACGATGAAATGCCCATGTATTACCTCATTAATTAAGCCTGTCCTTTCAGTAGAATACCAACACTACTGCCAAATTCAGACTGTAACTCGTTTATTCGCCCTGCAAATTTTAGCACTTCCTCGGAAGGAATTTGCCGTATTACATCTCCAGATGCCGCATCTGTTACCGTCACTACGGGTCTATCCGACGCTTCATCTACTGAAAATGCTAGTTTCGTATTTCTACTTTGCAGAAACTCGCTAATGTCTAAAAGCGCTTGATTAAGTTCAACTACGCTTCCCTCTCTCTGATTACTATCGGCCTCACTAGCAATTGCTTGAGCACTTTGCGCAATTTTTGCCGCTATATTTTGCTCAACATTACTATCAGCATTATCGTTAGCTTTAGCTTTAGCATTCTGCGATTTTGCAACGTCAGATGCGTCGGCTTTATCAATGCGTTCAAACGCAGGCGACACTGATGGTTTTACTAACTGACTAGCAACATTGTTGCCAGCTTGCGGGATTATGGTGTTCATTTTTAATTCCTTATATCAAATGAGAGAAACAGTTGCACCAATATCTAGGTGAACTGGTTGTTAAACGCTACTTATATGACGCTTTATTCGCTTCTTAATTAACCTAACAAAGACAATGCTGCTTGTGGCCTTTGATTCGCCTGAGTTAGCACAAGAATTGAAGCCTGCTGAATAATCTGATTCCGCGTAAGCTTTGCAGTTTCTGATGCAAAATCGGTGTCACGAATTTGACTTCTTGCGCCAGCTAAATTCTCTGCAATGTTAGTCAAATTTCGAATCGTCGATTGAAAACGATTTTGTATAGCTCCTAAGTCGGACCTTACGTTTCCCACGGCCGAAATTGCGGTATCGATACTCACCAATGCTGCAGAAGCATCACCAAAAGTAGCAACCGACAAGTCACCTATACCTAGACCTGTCGAACTAAAACCCGTTGCGCCAATAATGTTTGATGCTGACAAATTGACACTGATCGTTTGACCACTATTTGCGCCGACTAAGAACGCGGCTGAATAAGACGCATCCAAGATATTCAGATTGTTAAATGTGGTATCCGTTGCAATTCGAGAAATCTCAGTTTTTAAAGCAGATACCTCTTTTTGCAAAGCAGCGCGGTCGGCGGATGAATTAATACCGTTTTGTGATTGCACTGCTAATTGGCGAATACGTTGCAAAGACGTTGTCGTTTCAGCTAATGCACCTTCAGCCGTTTGGGTTATTGAAATAGCGTCGTTGGAATTTCTTACCGCTTGATTCAAGCCTTGTATTTGACTCGTCATACGCTCTGAAATTTGCAGGCCAGCAGCATCATCAGCTGCACTATTAATTCTAAAACCCGATGACAAGCGCTCAAAGGACTGATTAAGTGCCTGTTCTGATTGGCTTAGTTGTCGTTGTGCATTCAACGACGATATGTTCGTGTTTACAAAAATTGACATCATACCTCCGGTCAAAAAAGGACGAATATAGCCCCTCTTTTTCAAACCTATTTTCATGCTAAGTTGGTTCACTACGCCAAATTAACAACCTCGTCGCTTAACTGGTTCGACACAAAACCAAAAAAACGGTAGATTACCCCTCGACTAACGGTATCGGCAAAAACTACAGATCCTTTAGGCATTATTTTAAAAATAAAAAAATTAATCACTTAGCCATTGAAAAATAGCTGTTTTTTTGATGATTAAGACCTTCAATTTAAATATTAAACGCTCTGTTAAGGAATAAAAATTCATTGGAATATTTCATTTTACTCAGTATCGTTGGCTTTTGTTGTCTGTGCTTTTATTCATATTATGTGTTGAAGAATGAAGCAGCCACGAAGCAAAAGTGTTTTCGCATGGCGGTCACTTGGGGAGTGGTATTGACGCTATTTGGAATATTCAGTGCTATTTTTATATTAGTTGCTGTATTTAGTATAATGACAAAAGAGTGGGACAATACCTTTCTGCTGACCAAAACCCCGGTATTTGTAGGAACCTATGTTTCTTTCGTCATCTTTACTAAATATAAAAAGCGATATAAATAAGGCAATTAAAAAGGGATTCAGTTGCAACATTCGGGAAACGCTTCTTAGTAGAATTTAAACCGAACAAAAGAGAGGCTTGAAATATCAAGTCACACTTTTCACGAGGTTGGCACAGCACATGCATATATTGGATGTCGAGGTGAGAACCAATATGTTTTAAAATTCAACTATTGGGAAGGAAAAAAGGCCGAGCCATAGGGTGGCCCGACCAACTTGCTCACGTTAGGAGTGGAGCAAAGCAGTTTCGTCGGCTTGCAGGATTGTAGAACAAGTTACTGGCCTCTCAACCTAAACTTCTATACTCTCAGTCTTGTAAGTCGGCATTTTAATTGGTTCATGTGGCAGTTCATTCTAGTTTTTCATAATTTAGTTCATTAACTTTTTATACGTTTCCCAGGCTTTAAACACGTTGCTCTATCACATTCCTAGTTAGCCTTTCGGCTGCCATCCTTGGCAATATAAGCCTCTCAACGCTTTCCAATTAACTACATTATTATTACTTAAAATATTATAGACTCTTCTTTCACCCATGTTTACTGACGCTAAGTTGCCGTTTAGGCTATTCATTGCCGCTTTAGTTTAGATTGCAGTTACTCGCAGCGCGAATCTAACTAATAAACGACTTACCATTAATAGACAAAGTAGTTCAAACATCAGTATCTCCTTTGAGTGACTAATTATTTTAGCCCTGGAGCAAACTTAGTGCCGCTTGAGGACGCTGATTTGCTTGACTCAAGATAGTAGTGCTTGCCTGTTGAATGATTTGTGCTCGAGTCAGTTCAGACGTTTCTTTGGCAAAGTCTGTGTCTCTTATTTGGGACCTAGCTGCAGACACGTTTTCAGAAATATTCGCTAAATTACGAATAGTCGACTGGAAACGGTTTTGCACTGCCCCTAATTCAGATCGTGTGTCATTGATAACTTCAATTGCACTGTCAATCTGACCTAGTGCCCTTGATGCGTCCTGCGGCGTTTCGACGCTGAGCACAGCACTGCCAAACAAACCTAAAGTGCCAAATCCGTTAGGACGAGATACATTAACGTTAATTGTCTGCCCTGCATTCGCACCAACCAGGAAAGCTGATGAAAAACTACCTGAAAGTACGTCAACACCACCAAACTGGGTGGTTGTGGAAACCCGACTCATTTCAAGTTTTAGTGCTGACACTTCTTTTTGCAATGCCGCACGGTCAGACGATGAATTAATACCGTTTTGTGACTGGATAGCTAAAACTCGGATACGTTGTAAAGCACTAGTTGTCTCTTGCAATGCCCCCTCAACGGTCTGCGCTAATGAAATGCCATCGTTGGCATTTCTTACAGCTTGGTCCAGCCCTTGAATTTGCGATGTCATCCGGTTTACGATTTGTAAACCAGCAGCATCGTCTTTTGCACTATTGATTCGAAAGCCCGAAGACAATCTTTCAAAAGAGGTATTTAAACTTGTTGATGTAGTTTGCAACTGTCTCTGTGCATTTAATGAAGACACATTGGTATTGACGAATAAGCTCATGATAATCTCCTAACGATTTTCAAATAGTAAATATTAATAATTAAGCGCATTTATTATTATTTTTGTACGCATTTTTCATTTTTGGCACACTTGGTGCATTACTTAAGTCAAGTCATGGACTGACTGATTTCATCAAGCAATCACTCGCCTGATGATGCAATTGCTGTAACAGAGCGAAAGCTCTTGCTGACTGACAGGTATGTGATGTTCCAGACCTCTATACCTCTCACTACCTCCTGGCATCATTCCTGTCAGTCAGCAAATCCCAATTTCTCGGGTAAGTCAGTATTTTGGCGTTCACCACCCACACTTATTCCTCACAAATGTGCCTATCAATCTTTTTGAAACTGTTTTTCGCTATTTTATGTAGCGTTTGAAATACTTGTATCTATAAAACTTTTCGTTCCAGAGGCAATGTATTGCCCTGAATGTATACCAACTAAAGATATAGACGAAAAGTTGCAGCTACAAATATCAATATTTGCAAGTTGAGTGTTCGACATACTGACGAATAGACTCATGCCTTCGTTCCTAACGGTTTATCCTTATTGAATGGCGAACCTCTTTGGGTTTTGGCGCATTCAGTACTGCGTTTGTTGAGCCTCAATGATTATTATCTTTTTGTGTCTTTCGACTTTCATTGAATCATGTGTTGTCGCTCTCTGGCGTTTAACATCATGTTGCTTGTCCTGCTAATAACTAGCCAGAGTATTTATTGTTTTTATCTCCGTGCTTGAAATACTTATCGTGCAGATACGGGAAAACCTTTAGTCATAAAACTAGTTAATTTTAAAAAAAAAGGATGAACTGAGGTAAAAAAGAAATAATAACTATAAATATCATTTAGTTATAAATATAAAAGTAGAAGTAAAATAGATAAATAAAAATTCAAAAAAATAAGCGGCCAGGCAAAGCCTGGCCTATCGCTCTTTGTATATCGAGAGTGAGCGGACTCTCTTCTGTCTGGATTGTGACGCTAGATACTACCTCCTGGCTTCATTCCCCAAACAGTAGGGTCAGTTAGACTTAACCTAGAAGCTGTAGAGCTGACTGTGGACGCTGATTAGCCTGCGATAGTATCGTTGTACTAGCCTGCTGAATAATCTGGTTACGCGTCAACTCAGCCGTTTCAGCTGCGAAATCTGTATCACGTATTTGGGATCTTGCACCCTGTACGTTCTCAGATATGTTGGTTAAATTACGGATAGTTGATTGGAACCGGTTTGTTAATGCACCTAGGTCGGCTCTTGCACCACCTATTCCAGAAATTGCCGCATCGATAGCTGCTAGAGCAGTAGATGCACCAGCGAAACTTGATACTGATAAATCATCAATGCCCAGACCGGCTGTATCGAAACCGCTGATACCACCAAGACTTCCACCTGACAAGTTAACTGAAATAGTTTGTCCGCTGTTTGCGCCAATTAAGAACGCGGCAGAGAATCCACCCGACAACAAGTCTACGCTGTTAAATTGCGTATCAGTCGAAATTCGTGAAATCTCTAATTTTAAAGCAGAAACTTCTTTCTGAAGGGCTGTTCGATCAGCAGAAGAGTTGATACCGTTCTGTGATTGAACTGCTAACTGGCGAATTCTTTGCAAAGAACTTGTCGTTTCAGACAATGCACCTTCAGCAGTTTGGGTCAATGAAATAGCATCATTCGCATTTCGCACAGCTTGATTCAAGCCGTTGACTTGCGTAGTCATACGTTCCGCAATTTGCAAACCAGCGGCATCATCTGAAGCGCGGTTAATACGGAAACCAGAGGATAACCGTTCGAACGATGTGTTCAAACTGTTTGATGAATTCATTAGTTGACGTTGAGCATTCAACGCCGATGTATTTGTATTTACGAATAAGGACATATGTCTCTCCTGCACTCTCAGTCCAGCGGCTTGCTGGTCCCCGGACGTGACTCCGGTGGTTTAATAACTACTTGTAGAACAAAAACTATCCAAATGATAAGTTAATGTACTGGCTCTCTCGTAAAGGTTTATCGACAAGCGTTTAATTCTCTTTAGCTAAAATGTGCATTTTTTATATGTTTGCGGCAAATAATTGCCACCCTAATAATCAAAAGTGGCAATAATGATAATAAATAACAATAAAAAACAATGAGATAAGACCTTTAAATATGAATGTGAATTGGCTAAAAAAAATATCAAATAAAAAGCATCATGATGCTTTCACTGACCTAACTCGTTTAAATAATCAACTACTATTATGCTTTCGCCGTGCTACTGACCACCACAGTAATGATGGAAGGATTATTTTACAACGCCTTACCCTGCAAGGAAAATTAATCAATGAAGAACAATTTACGATTAATAACAGTGACTTACGTGACCCCAAAATATATATTTTGGATAATGATAAGCTATTACTTACCGCTTTTTCGCGTAAAATAGAGATAGATGAATTAGGTGATGGAAGTAATACTAGTCAAAACACATATTGGTATTGTAGCGATAACCTACATTGGGAGCACAAAGGCTTCTTCGCCAAGCCATTTCATTGGTGTTGGCGCTTAAGTTGGTACAATCAACACATATTTAGCTTGGCTTATGCACCTCAAACAGAAAGTTTACATTTATATAGAGGCTCTGGACTAAGCAAACTCGAGGCCGATCCTAAACCAGTGTTATCAAAAGCTGAACATGGGCTTGGTTACCCGAATGAAAGTGATTTGTGTTTTGTAAACGAACAAGCGGGAACTCAAGCCATTGCGATTGTTCGCAGAGACGCGGATACCTTTTCAACACAGCTGGGTAAAAGTATTCCACCATTTGAAAAATGGCAATGGCAAGATTTACCCATATATTTAGCGAGTCCACGCGTATTGTCACTTAGTAACACGATATTGTTGATTGCAGCGCGATATGAGCACGGTGAATTTACTTCACTAACAAAGAAACAAAAGCAGGCTGTTGAGTATTTTGGCAGCGGTAATGAAATTAGAGATTACGGTAGCGGGGAATTAAAAACGGGTTTGTTCAAACTGAACAGGCAAACCAACCAACTTTCATTTTTACTACCACTACCCAGTGCTGGCGATAATGGCTACCCGGGTGTTGTTATTGACAAAAAAGGGCTAAACGAAACAGGGTTATGGATTAGTTATTATTCAACACCTGAAATGGGAAAGACTCAGATTAATTTAGCCTACGTGAATTGCTCAACACCATTTTGCAGTGCTTAATATTTAGGTAAATTGACGCGTCATTAGATTGACTGCTAATCTATTATTAATTAATAAAAATACACAAAGGCGTGAAACAATGAGTTTAGTAAAGCAAAGCGTAAGTGCAGAGGAATGGCAGGCTCGCGTCGACTTAGCAGCGGCATATCGGATCGTCGCTTATTACGGTTGGGACGATTTAGTTTTTACACATATTTCAGCTCGCGTTCCTGGCCCTGAACATCACTTTTTAATTAATCCTTATGGCATGATGTTCGACGAAGTAACTGCATCTAGTTTAGTGAAGGTGGATATTAATGGCGACAAGGTCATGCCATCAGAGTATGAGACTAATCCCGCTGGATTTATTATTCACAGCGCAGTGCATGAGTCTCGCGATGATGCACATTGTGTAATGCATCTGCATACTGTTGAAGGTATCGCAGTATCGACACTCAAAGATGGACTGCAAGCTTATAGTCAACAATCACTCTTTGCATTATCATCATTGTCGTATCATGATTATGAGGGCGTGGCGTTAAATCCAGAAGAAAAAGTGCGTCTTGTCGCCGATTTAGGCACTACGTCGTTTATGATTTTGCGCAACCATGGTTTGCTCACTTGTGGCTCGTCTGTGTCGGAGGCCTTTACAGCGATGTTTTTGCTACAACGTGCATGTGAAATTCAACTAAAAGCACAGGCAACTGGACAACCTATGATTAAAATTCCAGATCAAATTTTAGCGGGAATACAAGCTCAAGCTAAACAAGTAACCCGCTCTGCTGGTGGTTCGTTAGCCTGGCCTGGTATTTTGCGTAAATTAGATCGTGTTAATCCAGGTTACGCTAGCTAATATAATTAAAGAGTGACAAATTAGCTACTCTAGGAAATGACTGGAACGCTGCTTGCAGTGCTGTTTCTTGCTTAGCAAATTCAGTAGAAGCTTTCGCGTAGTCCACATCTTCTATACTAGAACGTGCGGACTGCAAAGAAATTTCACTATCTAAATTTGCTTCTTTTATCGACTGAGCGATATTCAATCGCGCTCCAATAGAAGAAACTTCCAGTGACATTTTTTCCAAACCGTTATCTAAACCCACCAGCGTATTGTCTATTGTCTTAACAAAATCACCTTCGGAGATCGAATCTGAGGTTAATGCAATAAACATATCGTTCAACGTTTCTGCTAAATTTTTCTTTTCTGGCCTGTTTAAATTAATTTCCAAGGAATCGCCAGCAGTGCCGGTGAAATTTAGTTCCATACCCGCAAAGCGGATGGGTTGTCCCGACTCAAAAGCTTGGGTAGACAGCACATTCCCAGTTCCAACATTAGTGATCGACACTTGATCACCCGCCAGTACGTCGAAGCGATATTGATTATTCGCCGCATTCACAGGGTCAAAATTCTGCTTATGAAAGTTATCAAAAGTACCTTGTTCATCTATATTTGCTGTGTCAATTAAAACACCAGCACTTTGTGCCGTTACTTCAAAATTTAGGCGTGCGAATACTTCTTGAAAAATAGATTTTCCCGACGACGTACTTTGAATTTTTACGCTATCAGAAATTTGTATTTGGTTCTCGCCATCATCTCCTAAAAATGACACTTTATCGCCCGTAGCGCTTGGATTAAATTCAAAGGCTTGAGTTGATGATTGATAGCCGGAGAATATATAGTCGCCGCTGACGTTACGAGTGTTCATTAAGTCTAAAACTTGGTTACGGATTTGTTCAATTTCAGCGCCAATGGCTTGTCTATCTTGTGCCGCTAAAATACCACTTCCCGATTGCACAGTGAGTACACGCGCTCTGTTGATCACATCATTAATGCTGCGAAGCGCCGTTTCTTGTTGTTCAAGTGAGCTTGACGTTAAATCATTATTGCGTTGGTATTGAGTGATTTTGTCTAACTCTTCGGTCAGGCGAATAACTTGAGCTGCACCTACAGGGTCATCACTCGGACGTAGTAATTTTTTACCCGTTGCCAATTGTTGCTGAATATCGACCAAATTGCCTTGGTTTGTGTCAATACTTCTTAAGTTTTGATTGTAGATTAAATTTGTTGTTACTCGCATAATTTATTACCTTACCGCATTCAATATGGTGTCGAACAACTCTTGTGCCGTACTCAATATTCTAGCTGCTGCTGCATATGATTGTTGAAACTGAATAAGGTTTGCAGCTTCTTCATCTAAACTAACCCCAGAAGTAGATTCAAACCAATCTGCAGACTGGTTTTTCAATATTTGTGATGCTGCTAATTCAATTTGTCCGTTCGCAGTTAATGCACCAACGTTGCCGACAATATTCGCATATGCTTCGTTGAACGTAGCTCTGTTGCCATTACTACCGATGCTTTGACGCACAGCATCATCTTGCTGTAAACCGGCAAGGTCAACAGCGTTTCGGTTATCAGCTATGCCATTAGTATTGAAACTAATATCAAACGAATCACCCGCTTGGGGAATACCTTCCAAGCTAAAATCGTATCCTGGATAATCGTCAAGCGCAGCAAAGTCGGCAGGCCAAGGTGGCGCTGATCCGTTGTCTTTAGCTTGTTGCAATAAGTTGTTTAAATCAGTTACACCTGTCACCGTAGTAATAATATTGGGGGGAACTGCGTTATCTAATACTTGAAATTCAGAAGCACTGGTAAACAAAACAGCGGCCGGAGCGCCAACGCTTGTGGGCAGCTCTGATGCACTTTGTATATTTCCTAAACCATTGAAACCAGAAGCTTGTGAGTTGGACAATGTATTATCAATATTGGTATTGCTGACCGTTACGGAACCAATGGTGGCATCGCCTAAATTGGCGGCATTAGTGCCAACTCTCAGCGGCTTAGCGAAAGCTAAATCTTCACCTCTAGTCGTGGCTAGCTCTAAATTATTTGCTGCCGTTCGTAATGGTTGAAACAAAAACTCATCACCCACCCCATAACTTGCGCCGCTGGAGAACTCAATTTCAATACCACCCATAATTTTATTGTAAGTCCCTTGCTCAGCGGTAACGGTGGTTATTTGAGTAATTGGATTACCTGTTTCATCGAGCTGTGGCGTACCATCGCTATTTATTGCTGACACCTGCAAATCAAATGTTGGAGGCAAGCCCGTTGGGCTGCTTAACACTTCAACTCGATAATCCGTATTGGTGATATCTCCGCCTGCACCTGGGGTGAAACGGCCTTTAATGCCTAAACTTAAATCAGAGTTATCCGGGTAGTTGATGCCACTAAAATCAGGTATTTTAAAAATATCACCGCCCAATTGTTGATCAAGATCCATGCCTTGTCGATTTTGGGTATTGAAGGCGTCTGCCAGCGCAACTGACAATTTTCCTAAATCGCGTTGTGAAGGCTCTAAAACTTCTTCACGATATCGAAATAACCCCCCTAAGGTGCCACCTAATTTCTGCTCTTCAACATTTAATGTCGTATTTGATTTGGGCGGTGCGTAGTTTGTAGACAGTCTAAGTTGAGTATTTGTAAAATCGGGCTCGCCGCCGGTTGCAAGTACGTTAAACGTACCATCAGCTAATACTAGCGATTCACCCGAAGTTAAATTAACGACTAAACCTAAGCCGCTATTTGGGCTTGGGCGTGTTTCAACAGACATATACTCAGCTAGTTTACGAATCGCTAGGTCTCTCTCGTTCATTAGCGCTGAGGGCGTATCCACGTCACTCGAGTTACCAACAATTTGAATTGCTTTGTTTAAGTTACCGATTTGTTTAATCAACGCATTTGCTGTGTTGACGCCGTCTTCAATTTGCTGCTCAACTTCTCGTTCTTTTACCGAAATAAAATCGCCAAGTGTATTAACCCGATTAACTAAACCTTGTGCTTGACCTAATACTGCGCTTCGAGACGTAATATTGGTCGGGTCATCTGCTGCAGTTTGAATGGAAGCGAAAAACCGGGTAATAGCACCGGAAACCGAATTGGCTTCACTTGCTAGCGCATTATCAAGTGTTCGTGCACCGTCATAAAAAGCTTGTGCTTCACCAACACTGGTTGTGTCTCGGCGTAACTGATTCATGGCAAATTGGCTCAACACACGGTCAGTAAATCCTTGGTTAACGCCGCCGGTGGACATCGTTTTAAATTCAGTGCGTTCGCGAACATAGCCCTCTGTATTTATATTGGCAATGTTATTACTGGTTGTGTTTAGCAAGCGATTACTTGCGTTAACGCCGGTTTTAGCAATTGAAAATAAGTCTGCTGTTTTTATCATGGTATTAACTCACCCAAAATAGTGCCATTGAGTACCGACATCACTTTGTCAGCATATTGCGGATCGGTTGCATAACCAGCGTCCTGCAATGCATTAAAATAGTCTTTTGGTGTTTCAGTTTTTTGAATAGCTTGTTCATATCGCGGGTTTGACTTAATAAAGTCGACGTAATCATCCATTGAATGGGTAAACGAGCCGTAACTTCTAAACGAAGCCTGTTGTTTTTCTGGCACATTATTAACGAACTCTAATGTATCGATCGTCGCTTTTTCACCATCCCAACGTCTGTCTGCTTTGATACCAAACAAATTGTGACTATTTTCACCGTCTTTTTTATGGATGAGGCTTTTACCCCAGCCTGTTTCAACAGCCGCTTGTGCGATCATTGCTTTGGGATCTAAATTCAAGGCTTTTGCTGCTTCTACGGCATGTGGATACAGCACTTTTACAAATTCTTGAGGCGATGCAAATGCAGCATCCTTAAAAGCAGTTTCTTTAAATTTGTCTTGTGAGACATTTTCGTTGCTACTCCCTAATACTCTACTTTGTGCATTTTGAATTGCGGCAACATTGTGCCTATTCAGTGAGGATAAATCACCGTCTGAACGAACCACGCCTGCAGGCATGACGCCATTCCCCGGATTCATTTGTTGCATAATGACTTCAGCAAGCCCAATGCTGCCATTCGCACTTAGGTCCGTTGCGATCTGCTTATCATGCATTTCACGATAAAATTTAACTTGTTCAGTATTAAAAGGACTGTCTTTATCTGCAAGCGCATCTTGTGCTTTACGCATAGACTTAAGCATCATTTGTACAAATATCGCCTCAAATTGCTTGGCTGCTTCTTCCAAAGCGCCTTTGTCACCGGATTGAGCCGCCTCTCGCAATTTGTTAACGCTACCCATATCGTGGTAGTTGCGCGACATCTCTAATTTTGACTTAGTTACAGAAGTTAAATCCATTAGATGATCACCAATTCACCTTGCAGCGCACCGGCTTTACTGAGCGCTTCAAGTATTGCCATTAAGTCACCTGGAGCAGCTCCAATTTCATTAACTGCGCGTACCAATTGTTCCAAGCTGACACCAGGGTCAAACAAAAACATGCGGCTATCATCAAGCTGTACATCAACAATAGAACGAGGCGTAATGACAGTATTACCATTTGCCAGCGCATTGGGTTGAGCTACTTGTATGTTTTCAGAAATAGTCACAGTGAGACCACCATGAGTAATAGCTGCTGGTAACAGTTTAACGTCTTGGCCGATTACAATCGTACCTGTCCGGCTGTTAATAACGATTCTTGCTGGCGCAGTTGCCGGCTGAAATTCAAAGTTTTCGATGGTAGCTAAGAAACCAACACGCTGACTTTGGTCTCTTGGAGCCATTACTTTTACAGATGCAGCATCCATTGGCATTGCTATTGCTGTTCCGCTTGATACGTCAGCACCTAAGCGACCATTAATAACGTCGGCTAATGCTTGCGCAGTGCTGAAATCAGGGGTGTTTAAATTAAGTGTAAGGTAATCATTTTGCATCAAACCCGATGGGATTGCTCTTTCCACAATCGCACCGTTTGCAATTCGTCCTACAGTAGGTGTGTTCGACACTATTCGTGAACCGTCATTACCTTGTGCTCCAAACCCACTGACCACTAAGCTACCTTGCGCAACTGAATAAATTTCACCATCTAAGCCGCGTAAAAAAGTACGTAATAAAGTGCCTCCATTCAAACTAGACGCTTCACCAACGGAGGACACAGTCACGTCAATCGTTTGTCCTGGTTTTGTGAATGCAGGCAGGGTTGCATGCACAACTACAGCCGCTACATTTTTGATTTTAGGCTTCACATTCGCATCAAGTGAAATACCAAAACTGGCTAACATTGTTCTAAAACTTTGCTCAGTGAAAGGGCTCGTTTCGCCCGTTCCTGGAAGACCAACAACTAAGCCATAGCCGACCAGTTGGTTGGCTCGGACGCCTTGAATGGTTGCTAAATCTTTAATCCGTTGAGCCTGCAATTTAAATGGCGTCAACAGCAAACTTAGAATTACAGTAACAGATACAAAAACAGATAATAACTTCATCATAAAATCCTAGAGTGGCCACCACGTTGAAGAGAAAAATTTAGTTAGCCAGCCTTTTTGTTGAGACTGAGAGAATGAGCCTTTAGCACTATATTGAATGCGAGCATTAGCAATTTTGGTTGATTGAATTTGGTTAGTAGGCGAAATATCAGCTGCGCGGATAACACCAGTAAGACGAATATATTCGTCGCCATTGTTAAGGGTTAACCACTTCTCGCCGCGAATAATTAAGTTTTGATTGGGCAGCACTTCAACCACTGTCACTGAAATATTACCGGTGAGACTATTGCTTTGATTTGCTTGTGCATCACCTGAAAAGTCACTGCTAGAGTCAACGCCCAGTTGAATGCTTTCTTTACCTATGTTGATGACGTTGCCACCTAAACCAATAATGGGGTTTACATCAACCGTCGATTCTTTACTTGTGCTTGTTCCTGCTGATTTTGACGCATTCGTGTTTTCACTTAATCGCACGGTAATAATGTCACCAACACGACGCGCTTTTACATCAGAATACAAACTGTTTGCCATTGCTTTGTTGAACAAGCTGCCATCTTCAACTATTTCATCTCGCGTCATGGTCGGCACTGCCGGCGCATAATATGGATCATTCGCAGTAACAGGCTTTACTGCCGTTGACTCACAACCCGTTAGGCTGCCGATGGCAATGAAAGAAAGTGCGATTGATGAAAATAGTCTCATGAGTTTATTCCTAAAGTTGCTGTATAACTTGACCAAGCATTTGGTCGACTGACGAAATTACTTTTGAGTTCATTTCATACAAACGTTGGCTTTCAATTAGGTTTACCAGCTCTTCGGTCACGTTAACGTTAGATGTTTCGAGCGTGCCTTGAGATAAGGTTCCTAAACCTTCTAGCCCAGGAACTCCCTGAACTGGGGCTCCAGAAACTGCGGTTTCAACATATAGATTTTGGCCTATTGGCTGCAAACCGACTGGGTTAATGAAATCAGCAAGGTTCAGCTGACCTAAAACTTGTGGAGTAGCTTGTCCACGCAGTTGTGCTGACACTTCACCGTCTTGCGAGATAGTGACTTGCTGCGCATCTTGTGGAAGCGTAATAACAGGCTGCAGCACAAAACCGGCTCCAGGCGTTACGATATTTCCCTGATCATTTAGGGTAAACTGACCATTACGTGTATAAGCTAAACTACCGTCAGGTTGCTGTATTTCAAAAAATCCACGACCCTGAATAGAAAGATCTAATGCATTTTCTGTTGTCAGTAAGTTCCCTTGGGTATGTGCTTTTTGCGTTGCGACTACTTTTGATCCTGCGCCTAACATTAGGCCGGAAGGTAATTCTGTATCCGCTGACGAACGACCGCCTGGCTGATTAATATTTTGATATAACAAACTTTCAAAAACGGCACGGTCTTTTTTAAAGCCGATAGTACTGGCGTTAGCCAAGTTGTTCGAAACAACAGATACATCAGTTTGTGCTGCATCTAAACCTGTTTTTGCTATCCATAAAGCTGGGTGCATAAAAACCTCCGCGAAAAACCTTTCGCATATTTGCTAATTTATTAAAGTATTCTGAGTAAAGTATTCGAGCTAGTGACCATTTGGTCTGCTTTCTTCATCAGTTTGACTTGCATTTCATAATGCCGTTGCAAACTAATCATACTAACCATCTCTTCTACCGCATTTACGTTAGAGCCTTCGAGCATGCCAGAAGCCACACCCACTCCAATATCTTGTGGCGCGATACCGCCACCCTTAAGATCAAATAAACCATCTTGACGTCGTTTCATGGTATCAATGGGCGGATTAACGAGTTTCAGTCGCCCTACTTCATCTATTTGATTTGCAGGCGCACCTTGCAATCGAGCGGTAACACGGCCATCGTTACCGACGGTGATATTACTCACTGGAGTGGGCATAAACAGTGGTCCGTTTTCGCCCATGACCAAATTGCCTTTGGAGTCTTGCAGAGCACCATCAACGGTCATGCTTAAGCTACCATTGCGTGTATAGGCCTCCTCACCCTGAGGAGTTTGCACAGAAAACCAACCATCGCCTTGTACTGCGACGTCAAGCGAGCGACCCGTCGTAATTAATGGGCCACTTTCATAGTTATTAGTCGGACTTTCGGTCATGCTAAACACACGAGACGGCAAACCAGCGCCGTATGCAGGCATTGCTCGCGCTTGTTCTAACTGCGCTTTAAAGCCATTAGTTTGGGCATTAGCCAAATTGTTGGCGCGCACAGCGGTGGCAAGAAGGTCTTGCTTAGCACCACTGGCTGCGATATAGAGCATTTTATCCATTGTATTCGACTCTTTTTTGACGTAAATAGATGTGAATACAATTTCATCTGCAAGGACAATGCCAAGGTTTGCTATAGATTTATTGAAGGTCGCTTCGGACTTCTCAAGTATGCTCAAGTCAAGCATTTCGGTGCAGATCGAGGAGGACACCATTAACCAACAATAAGGTAACCACAAAAATGAGGAGTCTGGGGCAGAACCTAGCATGTATGGCCCGAAACACTTTTTTATAGGAGAGGCTCTATTCAATGCTCTGGATTCGGAAAAAAGGCATAAAAAAGCCGACTAATACGTCGGCTTGATATTCTATTAAGCGATTATCTAATGTTGAGTATCGTCTGATTAAGCTGGTTGTTGACTTCAAGCGCTCTTGAGTTCGCTTGGAAGTTTCTCTGGGCGATGATCATATCAATCAACTCAGTGGTTAAGTTCACGTTAGCTTGTTCAAGAGCAGACGAGTTAATATCACCGAAAGTACCCGTTGTCGCTTCACCCGCTAGGGCTTCACCAGAGAGAATACTTTCTTTCCATTGTGTTCCACTTTGCTGAGTTAGGCCTTGTTCATTTGAAAAGCGCACTAACGCCACACGAACAATAGGTTCAGATGTGCCGTTTGAGAATGTGGCACGAACCAAACCATCAGCACCAATATCAATACCTGTAAGTCTACCTACCGGCAAACCATCTTGCTCAAGTGACGTTACTTCAAATGCAGAAGCAAATTGTGTTGGCTCATTAGGTGTTGCATTATTGGGGTCTAAGTTAAAATCGACAGTAATCTGTTGCAGTGGAGAAGAACCATTGCTAAGGATACCTGCGCCTAATGCTTCAGTTTGAAACTTAGAATTTAATTGGGTTAAACCATCAGCAGATTCGATACCTATAAAGTCACCGCCTTCACTAAATGATATTTTAGCGGCTGACACGCCATTACCCGTATTCGTGCCGACAGCATTTGCCGCCGTTGCGGGGTCAGAATCAGAACCGTCAGCATTTGTTGCATCGACCAGTTGGTCATCGACAGCGGTGGCCACGTACCATTCGTTTACTACCGCAGGATCGTTATCCTTAATAAAGTAGTAAGTCATAACATGACTATCACCCAATGAGTCATAAATAGTGACCGACGTTGCCGCGTTGTAAGTTAATGGATCCGTTGGGTCAAAGTCAGCCGCAGTTTTAGCTTGGTCGCCTGCTGGTAAGTTAAATCGAACGTCAACTTCGCTTGTTTGCTGCGGTGAACCGGATGAATCAGGAATTCGTACCGGTACTGTCGTACTCAATGCAACTGACGCTGATGTTCCATCCTTGTTTACAGGGAAACCAAGCAAGTTATCACCGCCAGAGTTAACCACGAAGTTATTCGAGTCCAACTTGAATTGACCAGCGCGAGTAAAGGAAAAGTCACGTGAAGTAATTTCTGGGATAGTGGCGAAAAAACCGTTGCCCGTAATAGCTAAATCTAATGAGTTGTTTGTGAAACTTAGGCTGCCTTGAGAAAACTGCTGTGCAACTTCTTGAGTCAAAGCACCGTCACCTACTTTGGTTTTACCTGACGCTAAAAGAGAAGCGGCATAAACGTCGCCGAATTCTGCACGCGACTCCTTAAAACCGACCGTATTAACGTTTGCAATATTATTCGCTGTTGTGTCTAAGTCTTTTTGAGAAGCCGAGACACCGCTGAGTGCAATATTAAATGACATAGGGAAATACTCCTGTTAACTACCGATTTGGATAACGTCATCAAGCTTGATGCTAACGTCACCATCTAAATTTAAAATAACACCTTGACCAGCACCAATTAGACTAACGCTATCAACATGCCGATTTATGGCTGTTGGCAAAGATGTTGGTTCTCCAAACACCTCACCCTGAACTTTGATAGCATAATCACCTGCCGGCAACGGATTGCCGTCTTGGTCTGTGCCATCCCAATTAAACTCTACATTGCCCGGAGCAAGTGTGCCGATATTCATCGTACGTACCACTTCACCTTGGCTATTTTGAATCGCTATTTTGGTATCTTGAGAAGTTTCTTCATTAATAATGACGCCCTTCACTCCTTGGCCTGGTTCGGACATATGACCGATGTTGCCAGTAACCAGCACATTTTGCCCAATCAGACTAGATGCTTGTAATGCTTGGCTAGAAGTCATCGAAGACGCAAAGTCACCGAACTTCGTGTTCAACTGCGAGATACCATCTGCCATTGTAAATGATGTCATCTGGGCCACCAGCTGGTCATTGTTAACCGGTTTAGTGGGATCCTGATTAGCCAATTGCTCGGTTAACAAGGCAAAGAAATCCTCTTGTTTCAGAGATTGCTCTGTGCCGTCAGCTACTTTTACCGCCTCTGGTTTCCAGTAGAGGTCGGTATTTAAACCGGTTTGACTACGTTCTAATATATCCACTTGATTATCTCCGCTATAACTAACAACGTTAACCTAACTCTATTGACCTTGACCCAACTGCAATACGCGTCTGAATATGCGTTTTGTTGTATCTGCAATTTGTACATTCGTTTCGTAACCTTTAGAAGCTGACAGCATATCCGCCATTTCTTCCACAATATTTACGTTTGGCTTATATATGTAACCATTCTCATCAGCAAGTGGGTTGCCGGGGGCATATTCGACCTGCAATGGTTTGGTGCTCTCAACTATGCCGAGCACTTTGACACCGGCACCTTTGCTCATGTCAGAGCTAGCTTGGTCCAACGCGGCGGCAAATACCGGGTGGCGTGCCTTGTATGTTTCTTCATAGCTACTGCTGACAGAATTAGCGTTGGCAATGTTACTTGCGGTACTGTTTAAACGAACGCTTTCTGCGCCCATACCAGTACTCGCTATTTTCATAATATTAAATAAACTCATTAGCCTTGACCTCCGCCTAGTGCTTTTTTCATGCCTTTAATTTTGCCCGTCAAAATCATTATGCCGGCTTGGTAGCGCATACCATTTTCAAGAAAATTATTTCTTTCCACCTGAGCGTCAACGGTATTACCATCGCCGGTATCTGCTTGATCAGGCACTCTAAATTCGATTTCTGCTTGCATTTGCGAGCGACCGGACATGTGCTTATCATTAGTTTTCACTAAGCCCCCTTGGTCATACTGTGCACTTTTCATTGCCTTATTAAAGTCAATGTCTCGCGCCTTGTACCCAGGAGTATTTGCGTTTGCCAGATTACCTGAAATCACTTCCATTCTGTCACTGCGAACAGAAAGTGCTTTTTGGTGGAATCCAACTAATCTGTCTAAACTAATGGCCATGTGTTTCGCTCATTTACAAACCTACTTGCCAGTACTCAGCAAGTCATGTGCCAATACATAGAATGAAGCGAAAAGAAGTTTTTTTATTATGGAGGGTAAATACTAAATCTTGCGGTAGTAAAGGCCTGTAGGCTGAGTAATCATTTTAAATTTATTGCTAGCACCGCCTAATGATTCAGAAGCGCCCAGTAACAAAGTACCTTCGGACTGCAAACAAGCGGAAATATCTTGCAGTATTACCGTTTTTCTCTCCGCATCGAAGTAAATGAGTACGTTACGGCAAAATACAATATCAAATTTACCAAGGGTGGCAAAACTTGAGGTTAGGTTAAAGTGGCGAAATGAAACCCACTTTCTAATATCTGCGTTTATTGTCATGCTCTGGTCTGAGTTGAGCGTAAAATAGCGACGCTTGATATCATCATTCAAACCTCTATTTAATGACAGTGTTTCATAAGTGCCCGTACTAGCCGTTTTTATCACTGCAGTTGACAGATCAGTGCCAATAATTTCGACACCTCTACTAAAGGCCCCTTTATTCACCTTTAAAAATTCAGCAATAGTGATGGCAATAGAATATGCCTCTTGACCAGTGGAACTTGCGGCACTCCAAATTCTTAGCTTGTTTTGTGTTTGTGCCAGCTGCGGCAATATTTTGCTACGTAGGATTTCAAAGGGATAATTATCTCTAAACCATAGAGTCTCATTAGTTGTCATCGCCTCAAGTGCAGCCTGAGTTAAAACAATATCTCGCTCTGATATAATATTCTTAATAAGGCTATCGACGTCACTAGTGGCAAAGCGATGCATCAATGGCACCATTCTGCTTCTCACCAAATACTGTTTTTTTTCACCTAACACTATACCCGTCTTTAAATACAAGAAGTGGCAAAATTTTTCATACGAAATTGGAGATAATTCTTTATTCACTTAGTATTATTTCGCTTTTAAGTCTGCACCTAACCATTTTCCAACGGCAGTGGCGAGTTCATCTGGATGGAATTTAGCAATAAAATCATCTGCACCCACTTTTTTCACCATTGCCTGATTGAATACACCACTTAATGAGGTATGCAATACAACATGCAATCGTGATAATTCAGGGTTATTTTTAATTTCAGCGGTTAATGTATAACCATCCATTACTGGCATTTCAATATCGGAAACAAGAACACCAACTCTGTCAGTAACATCGCCGGTTTCACTCGCAATCTCTTTCAGTCGATTCAGGGCTTCTAGGCCATTTTTGGCAATTTCGATTTCCAAACCTAACGGTGTTAGTGCTTTTTTGACTTGGTTCCTGGCTACAGAAGAATCATCCGCAATAAAAATCATTTTTCCTGCGCTAGATTTCACATCTAAGCTGTCGGCCAAATCTTGGCTGATATCAGTCTTCAATGGCGATATTTCATTTAAAATCTTTTCAACGTCGAGAATTTCGATAAGCTCGTCTTCTACTTCTGTCACTGCCGTTAAATAACTTGCCTTGCCAGTCCCTTTGGGCGGTGGCAGGATGGAATCCCAGTTAGTATTAATAATACGCTCAACAGAGCCTACCAAAAAACCCTGAACAGAACGGTTATACTCCGCGATAATGATAAATCCGTTTTCCAAATTTTCAATTCTGCGCCCACCCGTAGCAAGACTCAAATCGATAATCGAAATTGTTTGGCCACGAATATGAGCAATCCCCCGAACCAAGGCATTGAGTTTGGGTATTTGGGTTAATGGAGGACATTGTAAGACTTCACGTACTTTAAATACGTTTATGCCAAAGCGCTGCTTACCGTTAAGTCTAAACAATAGAAGCTCAAGTCGGTTTTGCCCCACTAACTGCGTTCTTTGATTGACCGAATCCATAATACTGGACATTCATTATCTCCAATTTCAGTTTAGGCATGATTGTTGCGTTGTCTAATATACCGTATTAAAGAACCACGTTTAAGCGTTAAATGTGCCGAACTTTTGACACTCCCTTTTAAGTGCGAATTTTATTCATACTAACAAGAGAAAAACAGGTAAAAGACAAATGCAAATAAATATAAGTAACTCGTTATCGACAGCAATAGGCGTTGTCTTGACCTATTTTTTAATGATATTTACAACTTCCGCAAATGCATCTCTTCATCAAAGCATACAGCATCAAGCAGAGTTGTATGTTCAACAAAATGCATTTATCGACAATAGTGCTGATGTGAACATCAAAGCGGCTGAGGTAGATACCAGAATACACATACCGCCCTGCAAGGCACCGTATCAATTTGAGTCCTCTGACTCTAGTCTTAAACAATCTAACGTGTCCGTAAAAGTAACCTGCCC
>JBLIKA010000023.1:0-34214 GCA_047637355.1 Glaciecola sp.
AATGTAGAAAGTGCATTTCATTTGTCAGCGCGTGATTTGTCGTTTCAATATCACTCAACTCATGACTATGTTTTTAAGCACCTAAACTTAAATATTCCACGCAATAAATGCGTCGTTATCTCAGGTCATAGTGGTTGTGGAAAATCAAGTCTATTGCTGTGCTTAATGGGTTTAAGCACTAGTGCGAAAGGAAAAATTTATATCGACGGCCACTTACTTCACGCCGGCAATAGACATAAACATGCTTTAGCAGCGGTGCTTCAAGATGATCAACTACTTAGTGGCTCAATTCTCGAAAACATTACGGACTTTGCAGACACTACAGATCTACAGCTTGTTATTGAAGTGACTAAATTAACCTGCTTACACAACGATATTATGCATATGACGATGCAATACAACACGTTAGTCGGAGATATGGGAAGCACGTTAAGTGGCGGCCAGAAACAACGTCTATTGCTTGCTCGAGCGCTCTATAAGCAACCAAAGTTGTTATTCATGGACGAAGCAACAAGTCATCTTGACGCTTCTACAGAAACCATTATCAATGACAACTTACGTAAATTGAGCATAACCAAAATTATGATTGCTCACCGCCAAGAAACCATTGCAAGTGCAGATATTGTACTTGCTTTTATTAAAGGTGAATTATGCGATATCACGCACCAATATATCACCAATACCAACCAGCAAAAAACATCGAAATAAGGAAAATTTGTAATATGAATATGATTAATCAAATACAAACACTGTCTAAACGTGAAAAGCAAATAGCGATGAAAATTATGGAAGGATTGCCTAATAAAATTATTGCGGCTAATTTATTCATAAGTGAACGTACGGTTAAATTTCACTGTGCGAACATCTATCGGAAACTCAATATTAGCAATAGAACAACGTTAATTGCGAGGTATTATAAGGAACTATATGACATGGCCTCATAGTTTGTGATTACTCAAATATTTGACTTTAAATAATCACAAAATAGCGACGTTGAACAAAATAGAAAGCCCGAATACCGGGCTTTCTTATACTTAGTCTTTACTGGTAATCTGATAATATAAATCAAGTGTGTTGTAAGCACCATTGACCGCTTCAATGTATAAATGAGGAAGTAACTGATAGTGAATACTCACTTCACTCACAGAGTCAAATACACCTATACCATATGTAACTTTAACACCCTCAGCCAATTGTCCTGAAAGCTGAACTTGAGTGTCGCTGCCTTGTCCTGCCGTTTGTAGGTTCAAGTCTTTAACTCCCAACTTTTTTCCAAGGCTGCCAATACCGTTTTCGCTGCGCCCAACACCAAAGCTTACTAGTGCATTAACCAAGGTGTTTGAATCTGAACCATCACCTCCAGCTCCAAAATTATCTGCACCACTAATTAGATATGATAACTGTCTTGCCTGTTCCATTGATGGTTCCGAAAATAATTCTACTGACGGCTTGAGAGCGTTTCCGGTAATCCTGATCCCAGCAATGACTTTATCTTTGGTATTTAATGGGTTACGAATAGCTTCAATATCAAATGCAGGAACGTCAGGCTGACCACTGAAAGTGATATCGCCTTTCCTAATCTGTAGTACTTGAGAGTAAGCTTCGTAATCACCTTTGAGGACCTGAACGATACCATTAACTCTTGTATTTTGAGTATCAATTTGTACCGTCAAATCACCACTTAACTCTGCTTTTAAATCTAAGGCATCAAGTTTAACTTCGCCTTTTTTAGCCTTATCAATTAATACATTGACGTTAATATCAAGCGGCAGCAGTCCTTGTTTAACGACCTTCTTATCATCAATCACAATAATATCTTGTGTGGGTGATTTTGCGCTGGTCGGCAATGATTTAATTTTCACTCTGGCATATGGCACTTCAACTTTACCTGAAACCGACAGTAGATCTGGAGAAAGCTTAATTTTTAAGTCCGGAGATATTTTAAATTGGTAACTTTCATAAGCTATATCAAGCTCGTCGCCGACTACTATAGTACTAACAATCAAGGCATCGGTGAAGTCAACATCGCCATCGATGCTGCCTTTGCCCTGGCCTAACGTAAATTGTCCCGCAAAGTCGGCTTTAGAGCCTTTAAAAGTCACTTTTTGATTATAGTCCGCTAACCTTAGTGGATATTCTTTTAATACAACGGCGCCGTCTGTGATGGATAACAGGCCCTCTAATGACGGTTTATCTAAAGGACCATCAAAAGCAATATTCGCGTTAATGTCACCGCTTAATTTTTGCACCTCCGTAATAAAAGAAGCGAAATAAGATACTGCGAAATCACTGATTGTTAAACTTCCTTGATGCTGATAGGGCTTACTTGATAGGTCTAATTTACTATTCACATAGAATTGGCCCGCCTCGGTACTATCGAAGCTAAAATTACTATCGATACCATCTGGAGCTCCTTTTACTGTAGCTCGGATATTCTCTATACCTACTTTGTTATCGTTTGAAACAAGCGTGGCATTTTCAGAAACTACATCAGCGGCGAAATACAGACCTTGTTTCTGCTGCCAATCAATATCAATATCAATACTTAAATTTAGGTCAGATGTTTCAATATCAAAGTTAGGTAATAGCGTTGCAACCCCCGGATTCATAGCATTGTAGTCCAATGAAATCTTTGTTTTAGCTTGCTGTTCCGTCGCCTTAATATCCTCTGTACACAATCGATCACCGCGACCTTCCCAACAATGTCGAGCAAGAAACAAACTAAAAGGTTTTAAGCTCAAGGTTAAGTCTGGTTGATCTTGCAGTGTGAGCTCCGCTAGGCTAGAAACCAGTTTTCCCTCTAACCACTTGCCTGACCAACTGGTATTTTCGGCATTCAACTGTCCTTTAAAAAATTGTTCTGTCATGTATTCACCTTGAGGAATACTCAGTCGCAATGACTGCTCGATTTCATCACCACTCAATTGAAGTTCAAGCTGTCGAATATTCTGTCCACCGAAAAGTAGGTTTGAAACGGAAATTTGTGCTTTTGATGCAAGTTTATTAGCCATGTTGACACTGATATCAATGAGCATATTTTCTATACTAGTGCCGGCAGCGGTGAGCTCTTTCGTATTCGCCTGCATAACAATTTTAGGGGTTTTAATGGCGCCTGATAGATTGCCTTTCGCATATATCTGCCCCTCTACGTCAGGGTAAATATCACTTAAGGCATTTAAATCGATTAAAAAATCCAGACTAGAGACATTTTTCCCTTTTTTATCTGGGAAATTCGCCCCAAGTTGACCGATGGACTCAAGTGCTTTTTTAGAAAAAAGATTACCTTGCACGTTAATCTGATTACTCCCCTGAATTAACCGGACGGATTGCACTTTGATGTTGCCACTTTTTTCTAATTCCGCATCAGCTATCATAGATAATGGTAAATTTTGCCAAGTCCCGCTCAACTTTGCTCCTTTGATGTCAGCTGATTGGCTTTTTTCAGTTATCACAATAGAATGGGGTAATTCTCCAGAAATAAGAGATTTTAAAGAGACGTCGAGTTTCCCTAGCTGAACGGATTCAAGCTTTAGATTTCCATTAAAAGATAACTCATTTTGACCATCACTTTCGTGCGCCAATATGGCTTTACCAACATAATCAAGGGTTCCTATACTGC
The DNA here is from genome assembly GCA_047637355.1 of Glaciecola sp. Taxonomy (GTDB): domain Bacteria; phylum Pseudomonadota; class Gammaproteobacteria; order Enterobacterales; family Alteromonadaceae; genus Glaciecola. The sequence goes on from JBLIKA010000023.1 coordinate 3,620, forward strand.
CATTGATATTCAGTTTTTGAATATCAAGAAGTGAGCGAACACCCTGTTTTTTGCTCATGGGCTTGAACAATGCATTTAATTCAAAATTTTCAACGCCCATAACTTCTTGCATTTTTAACATACTAGTTAAACGATAACTTTGCATATCTCCATCGATGTTAGTCTCCAATAAAGACACACCTCTTAACTGCGATATCACGTCATTACTCAACGCGGGAAACCAATTCTGTAAGTCATCAGCAACTGTCGCCGATAACTCTTCAAATTTAATATCAACATTTAAAGGCAATGTTGGTTTTGACAACTCGAGAGCTGAAGTAACCTTGAGCACTTTTTGCTGAGTATGCAAATGAGTCAAGGTCAAATTGAGCTTGTTAATATTCCCTTGGCTTGTAAATTCAAAACCAGTGGAATTATTGAAAACAGGTGTGTCTAGTTTTAAGGCTTTAGAAGAAGTGCTCGAAATAGGTGTGTCTACTTTGAGGGCGATTAGCATCAAATTATGTTCGAATTTTTTCGCAAAATTTATGGCGGTTTTGAGTTTTAAATTTGTTGGTATGAAATAGGGCGACTCTCCTCCTTGTTGCAAATTCCCTATCACTATCGTCGTGTTTAGCTTTTGATTTTGTATGTTTAATCCAATAGCCAAACTGTCATTGCAAAAAATAGTAGTTATCAAATCATCTTGAGCTTGCTGGCGCAGGCATATATTGCGAAGCATCGCATTGTTGAGTGTCAATTCAATTGGAATATAAACCTCCGGTATTTCAATTGGTTTATATTGGTAGTTTGCTAATGCACTTAACCACTCCCGAGGCCGCGTTTTACTCCCAGAATTAATCACCGTTTGAGTGAGTTCAGATTCCAACACTTTAGGTAATTGAATAGATAATGAGCTTGCGTTTAACTGTGATATATCCAACTGTTTATGAAAAGATAAAGCCAAAAGTAAGTCTTTTAACTTGAGCACATCAACGTTATATTTAGAAACTACTATCTCACCAATACTTAATTCACTCAAGCGGAGTAAAAAAGGTAACTCAGTAAGCTTACTTTCTGTAACCTCAACCAACTCTTCTTGTGCTGGTGTATCATCAAGTGCAACAATTACGCTGTTTAGTCGAACTTTGTTAATGCACATTTCTGCAGCAAAAAGGCAACTTAGCCCGACATCAAGAAATAAGTCATTTAACTCAACATCTACACCAGGTTGCTTAACTCTGATTTGGTTGAGTTCTACTTGGGAGTAAAAACTCCCGCTTTTATATTCAATCTCAACACCAAATTCGCCCTCATTAACATAATTAATCGCCCACTGTGTGCCAATGCTCGACAGAGCGACACTCAGAATAAACATAATCAACAAGGCAGCGCCTAACAGAGACCAAGATGCTATTTTGATAGTTCTATTTAAAATAGTGGAGTTCGACATATTAAATCCCAGGCCCTATAGAAAAGTGAAGTCGCTTGGTGTTTTCCTTGTCACTAAAGCCTCTAGCAAAATAAAGTCTAATCGTACCGATAGGCGATAACCAATGCACACCGAATCCAGCCCCATAAATAGGTGACTTGCCAATATCATTACTCGCACTGCCTGCATCAACAAAAACAGCAGCGCGCCAATCACTGCTAACTTGATACGCATACTCGGTGCTGGCAACGACTAAAAATTGTGCACCAATGAGTTCAGGTTGTCCTGTCGTTTCATCAATTCGCTCTTCACTGACTGCATTTAAAGCAAAACCACGCACACTTTGGTCACCACCTACAAAGAATCGTAGGCTTGAGGGTACCTGTTCAAAATCGTTTGTGACGATAGCACCAACATCACCGCGCACTATATACCGATGCTTGCCAAATGATCTTATCCATTTAGTTCGCGCTGTGACACGTAAAAAATTTACATCGGATATCACCCGGTCCGAAGCAGCCTCAACAGTCAATTGCTGACGATCGCCCCAACTCACAAATAATTCACCGTCTTTTCTGACACGATTTAAGGTGAATCCCGGCAACAAAAGTTGTGTGGATTGTTCTTCGTCAATACCTTGAATAAAGTTCTCATATTCATACCGAAGAAATACTATTTTATCCCAGTCATCCTTGTTCTTAGCTCCCAATTGACGCTGGGCAGCAAGAGTATATGTTTGACTATCTCGCTGCTCTTCATTTACCTCTTGATAACCCATTTGAAGTTTAAAAAAATCATTCAACGGGTTTGCCATAGGGATCGTATAACCCAAAGCGACATTCTTTTTGGGGCCTGAAATATAAAGTTCAGACGACAAACTATGACCACGTAAATTTACCCAAGGCCGCTTCCAATTAGCAGTCACCCGAGGACCTGAATCTGCCGATGCACCAATACCGAATTGGTAAGTGTCTTTTGGTTTAGCAGTCAAGAGAACTTCAATAGGTACGATTTTACCTATACGCTGCTCACTATTCATTGCATTAATATTTGCTCTAACAATAACATTTTCATAGTAGCCAGTTTGGCGAATTAACTGCGTAAACTCACTAACTTTTTGTTGATCAAAATACTCACCTTCTGAAAATGGCTTTACGGCTTCAACAAGCTCCATACCTCTGCTTTCAGCAATATATTCAAGATTTCCAAAGCGATAACGTGAACCAAAGTTAAATTTCCAATGAATGCTTGCCTGATTTTCAGCCAAACTAACTTGTACTTCTGTTTTATCGAGTACGAAATCGAAATAACCGAATATCAGTGAGAAAGATTGAATTCTGGTTTTCAACCCATCATAGTTTGATTGTTCTAAAGTCTTTCCTTTAAACGTTCTCAACGAATTAATAATATCTTTTAACTCAGTTGGAAAATACGTTTGTTGCCCTGCCAACTCATCATATTCTATCGTGACATCTTTAACGATAAGCTTTGGGCCCAGGGTCAATAGGATTTGGACACCATCGTTATCAAATGATTTTTTGTTGAAGTTTTTAATTTCAACAACTGCCTGATAGTAAGAATATGCACGAATTGCCGCAGTGATTTTGACTCTCGTCTGTTTTTCGAATTGCGCTAACTCATAGTCATTTTCTGGAAAATTCAGACCAGCTAAATGAAGTTGGATATTATCGACAACTTGACTGTCAGCGCCTTTTTTTTCATCTGCATATTTAATTTCCCATTTTGCGGAAGCGGGTACGTGCACAAAAATTATTGCCATAATAATAATGCTGCTGAAGAATTGTCCGCCAATGGGGAAGAAGGAAATAACCCGCTCCTTATAATTCATATGAAAATATTAACGATAAATAGGTGTGTCTATATTATCCTTTGATTTGCCGTGAACGGCAAGACGATAGACCCGTTTTTCTTGTAGATGGAGGCGAACTAGTTGAAAGGTCAGTAGCTCGAATCCGCTAAGTCATTTATTCTAAATGCGTCTGTCAGGAGACAGATATGTAAACTACCAAGGATGGTAAAGCATAGGCTATCTTAAAGACTGGCCTATGTTCCTTATTTACTTGATTCCTGCTTCACTGAGCATGACAGAGATTAGTTGGTAAAAAACACGTAAAGGCGATGAACCCTGACTATAAAGCTAAACTTAAATAAGTCCAAAGGAGACAAGATGGACCTCGAAGACAGCGTTGATTACTAGTAACCTGATCGCTTTATAGACTCAAAAAACAGAGTTTGTAACATTGATCGCAAAACTTAACCGTCTAGAATAACAAAACCCCAGTAACGAAGGGCTAATGGGGTTTGAATCAAATATTAAAAACGCATCTAGACGCTGCGGTTGACTAGACCAATAGCGCTGCCAAAACACTCTCGCAATAGGCTTTGCTAGAAGCCACTTTATTGCGTTTTACAACACTAAATTGCTTGTTAAAATTTGCAAATTAGAAAAGTATAAAAGCCAAGACTTACGTCTTAAAAAACAGACTACAGTATAAATCGACTTAAGTCTTCGTTATCTGCTAACGTTTCTAAATGATGATTCACGTAATCACTATCAATAACAAGTGATTCACCTGATCTATCGGAAGCTTCAAATGAAATTTCTTCCATTAACCGCTCTAAAACAGTATATAAACGTCTAGCTCCGATATTTTCGGTTTTTTCATTTACCTGCCAAGCTACTTCTGCAATGCGCTGAATACCGGATTCAACAAAACTGATATCAACGCCTTCCGTTTTTAATAAGGCTTTATACTGAAGCGTTAGTGACGCGTCTGGTTCTGTTAAAATTCTCACGAAATCTTCTACTCGCAGAGCGGATAACTCAACACGAATGGGTAGTCGACCTTGTAACTCTGGGATCAAGTCAGATGGTTTTGCCATTTGAAAAGCCCCTGAGGCTATAAATAAGATATGGTCAGTTTTTACCATGCCGTATTTAGTCGACACAGTCGAACCTTCAACTAGAGGCAAGAGATCACGCTGAACACCCTCTCTGGATACGCCGCCAGATTGCGTTCCTTCTCCCTTGCAAATTTTATCAATTTCATCAATGAACACAATACCATTTTGTTCTAACGATTCAATGGCCTCTTCTTTTAAATCTTGCTGATTAATTAATTTGCTCGATTCCTCTTCAATCAATAACTTAAAGGCATCTTTTATTTTTAGTTTTTTCTTCTTCTTGCTCTTCTCACCTGACAGGTTTTGAAACATACCTTGCAGTTGGTTAGTCATTTCTTCCATTCCTGGAGGCGCCATAATTTCAACGCCAACCTGCGGAAGAGCGACATCTAATTCAATCTCTTTGTCATCCAATTGGCCTTCACGTAGTTTTTTACGAAAAACCTGACGAGTGCCTTTATCCTGAATTTCTTCTCGCTCACCAGATGCGCTCTGCGCAGGCGGAATTAGAATATCTAAAATTCGTTCTTCAGCCGCTTCCTCTGCTCTATGTTTTACTTTTTTAGCGGCGTCTTCTTTGGTCATTTTGACGGCAATATCAGCGAGGTCGCGAATAATACTTTCCACTTCTTTACCAACGTAGCCTACTTCAGTAAATTTAGTTGCCTCGACTTTAATAAACGGCGCATTAGCTAACTTTGCTAAGCGACGCGCTATCTCGGTTTTACCCACACCTGTAGGACCAATCATTAAAATATTTTTTGGTGTAACTTCTTGGCGCAGTTCTGGCTCAAGTTGCATTCGGCGCCAGCGATTTCTGAGTGCTATGGATACCGCTTTCTTTGCATTTGATTGCCCAATAATATGCTTATCTAAGGCATGTACAATTTCTCTAGGAGTCATTTCTGACATAGTCTGATTACCTTTGATTAGCTCGCTCAACAATGCCTATGAAAAGGCATTAGAACAACTTAATTTAAAAAATAGAGTTAATAATCCAGTGTTTCGATTGTCTGATTTTGATTGGTGAATACGCAAATATTGCCTGCTATGGTTAAGCTTTTTTGGGCAATTTGTTGGGCGCTTAAATCAGTGTTAGCAAACAGTGCGGTTGCCGCTGCTTGGGCAAATGGACCACCTGAGCCAATCGCTATGAGGTCTTCTTCAGGCTGAATAACATCGCCGTTTCCTGTGATTATCAAAGAACCACTGTGATCAGCAACAGCCAATAACGCTTCTAATTTTCGAAGCATACGATCGCTTCGCCAATCTTTGGCTAATTCAACAGCAGCCTTGGTAAGGTGACCTTGATGCATCTCAAGTTTGGATTCAAATCGTTCGAACAACGTAAAAGCATCGGCGGTTCCACCTGCGAATCCGGCCAATACTTTGTTATTGTAAAGCCGTCTGACTTTACGTGCATTTCCCTTCATAACGGTATTACCAAGTGAAACTTGGCCATCACCTGCAATCACAACTTGATTGCCTCGACGAACTGATACGATCGTTGTCATGTAAACTCCTACTTAATACCGTCTAATTTCGTTGCGTCAAGAAGAAATGGGGGGCGTTCGAACTATTTCAAGTCTGGTTTTGTTGCTCCATTGACAGTTTATGCTTTTTATCCTTCCACTGCGCTTAATCCCAATTCCAAATTTGGCAGCGATTAACCCTAGCGGCTCTCAATGAATGGCGATCTCGTTCTGCGTCGCGCTTAGTCTCGTAGGGCCCAAGGACGACACGATACCAAATGCCTTTTGAACCTTTACTCTCCAGCACTTGCGATTCAAGTCCTTGAAATGCGATAGTGGCTTTTAATTCTTGCGCTTGCAATTGCTTTCGAAAAGACCCGCACTGCATTAAATAGCGACGGTCTGAATTTGGTAATTCATCTACCTCTACTTCTACTGAATATGCAGGTAAGCCTTCAATAAATTCCCACTGCTCTTCCCTAAGCACTGGCAGTGGATCTCTTTCATCTTCAGTTGATCTCGCGGACACATTGCTAGTGATTGATTTATTATCAGTTACAGTTTTGCTGGTCGTCGCGTCTTGTTCATTTTGTAGCGTATTACTAGCATCATTATCACCAGCATCTTTTAAATACCATAGAACCGCCACAAACCCGCTTACCACTAAAATTGCGAGCGCAACTTTGAACCAAGCAACCGATTGGGTAGATCGCTTTCTCTTTTTGGGAGCTTGTCTTTTCTTCTGGCTGCGCGCCACGTAATCTCTTTGCGCCATAATTTTCTTTATTACTTTTTTATTAGAATCTAATCCGGTGCAAGACTATACAAAGTTTTGCTATAAAAAAAGCTAAATTGTTATACTTTATTTAACTAAAATCGATAGGTGATACATCAATACTCCAACGGACCTGCCTACTTAACGGCATTTCAGATAACGCTTTATTAGCTTGCTCAGTTGCTTGTTGTAAATACTTTCGTGAAGCCGATTGAATTATCAACAGATTTCGATAGCGTCCTTGCTTTTTTTCAATGAATGCCGGAAATGGTCCCAACACTTTCGCATGTTTAAATTGGCTGAATATTTGGGCACACAATTGCAGAAAGTGCACCGACAAACGTTTGTGATGCGACTCGCTGCGGATACAAATCTGATGTTCGTGTGGCGGCAACGCTGCATGTTTGCGCTCCAGCAATGCATATCTAGCAAAGTCAGAAAAACCATTATTAATGAGGTCTTGCAACAAGGGATGCTCTGGGCAATGTGTTTGTAACCACATTTCTCCGGCTTTATCGCTGCGACCAGCTCTACCAGATAACTGAGTAATGAGTTGAGCTAGTTTTTCCGGCGCTCTAAAGTCAGCACTAAACAGAGCGCTATCGACGTTCAAAATAAGAACGAGTGTCACATCAGGAAAGTGATGCCCTTTCGATAAAATTTGAGTACCAACCAGAATTTGATACTTTTTCTGATTAATTTCTTGTAGTAACTTGCTGAGCTTCCCCTTGCCGCGGACGGTGTCACTATCGACACGCACAGTAGCATAATCTGGAAACAGGATTTCCAAGCCTTGTTGCAATTGTTCTGTACCAACACCAAATGTGTCTAACTCATTGTGTCCACATTCAGCACACACTTTTGGTAAGTGACGGGCATCAGCGCAGCGATGACATTGCAAATTGTTTGCACTTTTATGCACCGTCATCGGAGTATCGCAACGGGCACAATTCTCGACATGCCCGCACTGATGGCAAAGTAAAGCAGGTGCATATCCACGCCGATTTACAAACACCATAACTTGATTGCCTGCATCCAGTTGTAATTGCATTTTATCGAGCATTCCTTGAGCAATACCGTATTGCATAGGCTGGCCCTTAATATTCATCAAGCGTTGCGCCGGCATTGCGGCACTGCCAGCGCGGTTGGGTAATAGAATATGTCGATATTTCTTTTCTAATGCATTGTGCAAACTTTCTAGTGATGGGGTCGCACTACCCAGTACCAGAGGGATATTTAACTGTTTAGCACGATAAACAGCTATATCCCTAGCATGATATTTCAAATTATCTTGCTGCTTAAAAGACTCATCATGCTCCTCATCCACAATGATCATTCCAGGATTTTTCATTTCTGTGAAAATAGAGGAGCGTGTGCCTATGATGATACCTAAACTGCCATCTTTAGCTTGCTGCCACACTTGCAATCTCTCAGTATCATTTAGATTAGAATGCAACGTACCAACCCTTATCCCAAAACGTTTTTCGAAACGCCCAACAGTTTGCGGTGTTAAGCCAATTTCAGGAACCAAAATTAAGACTTGTTTGCCCGCCGCCAATAACGGTTCAATAATTTGCAGATATACTTCAGTTTTACCACTGCCAGTAACACCTTCGATCAACATAGTGTCGAAACCATTGGCGAGATTAATAGTCGAAATCGCCATTGCTTGTTCAACATTTGGAAGCGGCTTTTCAGATATTGAAAGTTGTGTTGTCCACTCATCGGGCTTTTCAACTACGTCGACCTTTTCAATCAACAACTTGTCTATCAGCGCTTTAATAATGGCAGCACTAAACTGTTGCTTAATAGCTGATAATGGCTGCGCACTCTTTTCAAGTAAACGATACAAATTAAATTGTTTAACTGAACGAGCAAGCAGTTCATCTACCTCATCATGCGCTTTAGTCGCCGTATCGAGTTGCAAATAAGATTGAGTGGCAACGGCTGCTTTAGTCTTGCCACTCTGCTGCTTTCTTAGCGCTGCCGGTAGTAACGTATGTAGCACTTCGCCAATCGGGTAATGATAATACTCACTCATCCACTGACCTAAGGTCAACATCTGATCAGAGCAAACTGGCGAGCTATCGAGTATTTCAATCACCGATTTAAGTTTGGATATTTCATAGTCAGATTCGACATCCACACGCAATACAATACCAACGCATTTACGAGGGCCAAAAGGCACTAAGACCCTGCAACCAACCAATCCATTATTATCTGAACGAGCCGCTGCTGAAGCAGCAGGTCCGCCCGACGCTAATTCATTCTGCGATAATTCAATCATCGCAGACTCAGTTGCAATAGCATTGTCAATTTTATAATCAAACAATTGTGACATGGGCACCGCAATGGCCACTTGAATAACTTGCAATGAAACCTCTTTTCTTATGAGTAATAGCGTTAGTTTTTGCCAGCGTTAGATAATTTTTTTCTGACACTATGATATCAACCTTTGCAGAGCAACTACGAAGTATTTTTATGCCGATGTTGTTCACATAATTATTATGCTGATAAATTATTATACACCTGCTAGGTTTAGCAACAATTCATTAGTTATTCCTTGATTAAGGTGCGTAACTCAATTATTATACGCGTCCAAATTTCAGTAGTTGAATATTCAGCTACTTTTTAATCAATTTCGTTTGGTGTGCGACTTCGGGTTGTATAGCGAGACGGCCTAAATACAAATAAGGTATTCCAATGAAAGACGGTATTCATCCTAAGTATAACGAAATCAAAGCAACTTGTTCATGCGGTAGCGTAATTAACATCCGTTCTACACTTGCTAAAGACATCAACTTGGACGTATGTTCGTTATGCCATCCATTCTATACTGGTAAGCAGCGTACAGCTGATACCGGTGGTCGTGTTGATAAGTTTAAGAAACGTTTTGGTGCACTTAATTCAAAGTAAGTCTCATCGAGTAGGCTTGGTTTAAAAAATTCGAAAGAGCGCAAAGCGCTCTTTTTTATGCCTATTAATCGACAAAACAATAACTTATCCACCATGTCTTAAACACTGCCCCAGTTGTGTCTCGCGTTCCACAGGCAAGCTTAGTCAACGTCTTCAGTATATAAAGATTCATATATTAATTGCTAAATACATAAATATTCATTATATGATGTACGTTATAATACCTGATAAAATGAACATTATTCGCACGAAATCATGGTCTTACCAGTTGCATTTTAATATAGGTTAATACTTCTAGTATCCTTCACTTTCTATCGATATGTGCTACATTTGCAAAGTATTCTCACTTTTCTTGTAAGTCACTTTGAAAACTTACCAAAACAGTATCACAAACATATTCGAAAGGACCCTGACCAACATGCCAGATTTTCGCCAACAAGCGCTCGATTATCACGAATTTCCTAAACCCGGCAAAATTAGTGTTGAGCTAACGACCCCTGCTGATACTGTTACTGACCTGGCACTCGCATATAGTCCCGGTGTTGCAGAGCCCGTGCGAGAGATTGCTGCAGACCCGAACGCGGCCTATAAATATACAGCTAAAGGCAACTTAGTTGCTGTCATTACCAATGGTACAGCTATTCTTGGCCTAGGTAACTTAGGCCCACTTGCCTCCAAGCCTGTAATGGAAGGCAAGGCACTATTGTTCAAGCATTTTGCGGGAATTGATTCAATTGACATCGAAGTGAAACACCGCACCACAGAAGAATTTATTAACACCGTCGCTAATATCGCTGACACCTTTGGTGGGATTAATTTAGAAGATATAAAAGCGCCGGAATGTTTTGAAATTGAACAAGAGCTAATAAAGCGCTGTAAAATCCCTGTATTTCACGACGACCAGCATGGCACCGCGATCGTAACCGCTGCAGGTATGTTGAACGCACTCGAAATTCAAGGCAAAAAAATAGACGAAGCCATCTTTGTTTGCTTGGGTGCTGGCGCAGCGGCGGTCGCATGTATGGAATTACTCATTAAATGTGGCGCTATGCGTGAAAAAATCTATATGCTGGACCGCAAAGGCGTCATTCATACAAGAAGAGAAGAATTAACACCGCACAAAGCGTTGTTTGCTAATAATACCGACAAACGCACATTAGAAGATGTGTTGGAGGGCGCTGATGTCTTTTTAGGTCTAAGTGGACCTGACCTTCTACCGCCAGAAGCGCTAAAACTGATGGCACCAAATCCAGTTGTATTTGCTTGCTCCAACCCTGACCCTGAAATTAAACCTGAGTTAGCGCACGCTGTACGCGATGATTTAATTATGGCGACTGGACGTTCTGATTATCCAAATCAAGTTAACAATGTTCTTTGTTTTCCATTTATTTTTAGAGGTGCTTTGGATGTGAGAGCATCTGTGATTAATGATGAAATGAAAGTAGCAGCGGTTGAAGCATTGAGAAGTATTTCGAAAGAACCAGTGCCTGAGAAGGTATTGATTGCTAGCCAATCAAAGTCACTCACTTTCGGTAAGCATTATATTATTCCTAAACCTATGGACCCTAGACTTTGCAAGCGCATCGCAACAGCAGTTGCAAAAGCAGCAATCGCCTCTGGTGTTGCAAAAATAGAGACCATCCCAGATAATTACCTAGATAACTTTTAGATAAAAAAAGGGCGCTTTATTTATTGAAAGCGCCCTCCTAATTTAGCTAAGCAACTTACCTAAGTACTGGTACTAAGCTGCTACAGACTCCGCTTTCTTAATCGGCTTACTCATTAAGATGTAATCGTAAGCAGCCAACGACGCTTTCGCACCTTCACCCATTGCAATAACGATTTGTTTATAAGGCACGGTTGTAACGTCTCCACAAGCATAAATACCCGCTTCACTGGTTTGGCTCTTTTCATTAATAATCACTTCGCCATGCTTAGTTAAATCAACAACACCTTTAAGTACCGAACTATTAGGCACTAAACCAATTTGTACAAATACACCTTGCAACGTTTGCATATGAGCTTCGTTTGTTGCTCGGTCAATATATTCAATCGCATTAACCTTGCCATCTTTGGCATGAATTTCTTTGGTAGCCGCATTTTTAATGATTTTGATGTTGTCTCTTGCATTTACTTGATCAATTAACACTTGGTCTGCCTTCAATTCTGGCATGAACTCAAATACTGTCACCGATTTTACAATGCCAGATAAATCCAGCGCGGCTTCAACACCTGAGTTACCGCCGCCAATAACAGCAACGTCTTTACCCTTATAAAAAGGACCATCACAATGCGGGCAGTAGGCAACACCATTACCAATATTCTCTTTTTCGCCTGGCACACCTAGTTCTCTCCAGTTAGCGCCGGTAGCAATAATAATGGTTTTGGTATCAATCACTTCACCCGACGTTAGTGTCAGCTTTTTGATGTCACCTTTTTCAATTTTATCAACGCGGAAATGCTCACGTATTGTTACTTCATAGTCATTCAAATGTTCCATCAATGACGTTGTTAGCTGAGGGCCCGTTGTTTTCGAGACGGAAATCAAGTTTTCGATTCCCATAGTGTCTTTCACTTGACCACCAAAACGATCGGCAATTATTGTGACTTTCAAGCCTTTACGCGCCGAATAAATAGCAGCAGCGACTCCAGCAGGACCTCCACCAATAACGGTTACATCTTGCAATGGAAGCTGCTCGACATTGTCGTTTGCTTGCAACATTTCCGGTTGAGACTGTGTCAACTTATCGATCAGTTTTGCTGTGTCTATTTGACCTGTTGCAAATACTTTACCATTCATAAAAACAGTGGGAACGCCCTGGATACCATTTTGTTCGACCAAATCTGGATAAACACTACCATCTATCATTTCAGACTCAATATTCTCATTCAGCAAAGCAAATTGATTCATTGCTTGGACGACGTCTGGGCATGCATGGCAACTTAAGCTAATATAAACCTGAAACTTAAGCGGATTGACCACTTTTTTGATCATATTTTGCACACTTTCATCAAGCTTCAGTTTTACACCACCCGCTTGCAGGACTGCTAAAACAAATGAATTAAATTCATGTCCGCCTGGAACGCCAGAAAAAGTGATGCCGGTTGGCTTATCGTTGACTTCTAAACCAAAGCTTACTGCGCTGCGAAAACGCGCTGAGTCGTCTCGCTCTTCAAGTGTAATTTTGTCTGATATAGACGCAAATTGGCTTAGCATTTCTTTGAGTTCTGCTCGCTTCGTATGCTCACCAGTTTGTAAAACTAAAGTGACGTTGTGTTGCATATCTTTCGAGTATTGCGCTAAGGCTTTTAATATATCGGGAGTTAACATTGTTTTTTCCTTTCACTTTAAATGGGTTGTAGCAAAGGGCTTCACCGTTTACTTATTGGGTAAATCATCAAAAGTAGGTTGCACTAAACTCAGCTCAGTTAATGAACCCTATTGGTTTCAGTTTGATAGTTAGAATAAATAAAGGGTGAAAGCCTCTGCTTTCAAGTTCTTGTTGTCAATATTTGGCTTTCAAGCATATAGGCATCTCTAAAAGCAGTCGTTATGCCTTTTGCGTCTTTTGTGTATCGCTCATGACGCAGGCTGAATATTGGGGAGCGAGCGCTCCCCAAACATATTTTCTACCTAAGCTTAGATTTTACCAACAAGATCAAGGCTTGGCGTTAATGTCGCTTGACCTTCTTCCCAAGCTGCTGGGCAAACTTCACCGTCGTTATTTGCAACATATTGAGCTGCTTTCACTTTGCGAAGCATGTCAGCTGCCGAACGACCGATACCTAGGTCATGAACTTCTTCAACTTTAATGATGCCATCTGGATTAGCTAAGAACGTGCCACGTAAAGCACGGCCATCTTCTTCAATCATGATATCAAATGCACGAGTCATCGAGCCAGTTGAGTCAGCAAGCATTGGATACTTAATTTTACCAATCGCTTCACTTGTGTCATGCCATGCCTTGTGCACGAAATGAGAGTCAGTTGATACAGAATAAACTTCAACACCAAGTGCCAATAATTCGTCGTACTTTTTAGCCATGTCTTCTAACTCTGTTGGGCACACGAATGTGAAATCCGCTGGGTAGAATACAAAGATAGACCATTTTCCTTTTACATCTTCGTTAGTGATAGTTTTGAACTCACCATCGTGGAAAGCTTCTACCGAAAATTCTGGAATTGATTTGTTTATCATAGTCATTGTTTGGTTCCTTTTAAATTGTGTTTAAAGAATGCTTAATTAATAATTTTTAATAAAACGTTTACCGTTTTTCTTGAAACAAAGATAAACGTTTTCCGAAAATAAATAAATTGAATAAAATCGATTCGCGTAATCAGTTAAATCGATTAATCGATTTAACTGATTAAAACGGAGAAATATTATTCCCTCAGAGCCAAATTAGCTTCCGACACCGCCTTGATTCTAATCAACAAATAAAGTGCCTGTGTAATAGTTACACCCCTCTACGTTATTGGGATCGATATTGTTCCATATCAAGTGTAATTCAAGAACAATATCGAAATTAAATGCGGGATCATGATATTACCAATAGACCTCTGCGTTCATCGCTACTTTGCGACTCATTTCCATCACATTGATAACACTACTTAACTTCTCATCAATCCAATCGTTAAGGTCTTCTGCATCTTCAATATCAACCTCCTTCAGAACATTTCGCAAAAACAAAAGCGCTTTGACCTCATCTATGCCTTTAACTAAATCCAACCAAGGTGCTCTAAATTTACCTCTACTCTCGGCAAACAAATCAGCTAACAGGAAGCCATTAATTAGCGTTTGGCGCAATAGTACTTCAAGAGCAATGTACTTGGTGTAATCCATCTCGACTTTTGATGGAAAGCTTTGCATCACAGTCTGCCAGCCCTGTGACAGCCAACCCTTGGCATGTTTTGACACTGGAATTTGATGCCCTGTTGCTTGCGCTCTCCATGGCTTTTCGATAAGCAATCTTGACGCTCCCAGTTGCACTTGGCTGCTTTCCATGGAAACTAATAATTGCTCTGGAGATTGTACTGTTAAGAGACCTTCACGGCGGCCATTGAGGTAACTCATCAATGTTTGATGCTTTGGTATCCTGCGACTAAATGGGCCTTTATTAGAACGCAATTTACGAATGCACTGTAAATCATCTTGCCAAGACCATCGCTCAGACAAAACAAGAAGTTGCTTATGCAAGTTAAGTAATTCCTGACATTGAAGCACAGGCAAATACAAAGACACACCTTGTAGCAGCAATCGAACACTTTGTGCTATTTCTTTCAACGCGCCAGTATAACCAGATTGTAAATATACATACTCATGATGCTGCCAATGCGACAGCGCACATTTAATTGCCTTACAGAGGCCATCTTCCGTTGTGTCTTCAGCATCTAACTCTAAAACCATTGGAAGCTCGAATGAGTCCAAAACGGTACCATTTATTAATTGATAGCCGCGCGCAGCTTTAGTCACATTACTTAACCGAACAGGAGTGACTTTACTTATTTCATCGGCCAAATCAAATAATGCCGAGGGCGCGCCGGATTTTAATTCAATCTCGATTTCACCAATCGGTAACTTTCCCTTTTTATGTTTAACTTCACCACTATCAAATACTAATTCAATGTGATTTTCACCATCCAAGATATCAAAAGTGACGCGATGGAAATGGGTTGAAAATTGAACTTGTAACAGTCGATTGACCTCTTGAACATTAATATCACTGGCCCAAATTTCAGAGTCAAATTTCTCTAAATCTGGATGAGCTTTATCTAAATTTACATTGTATTCTGGGCGCTGATGCAACCCGCCTTCGGCTTTACCTTCGGTTTTTATTGTCTGTTCAATATCATCATTAACTCGGCGAATACGAAAACCCATTTTTCGCTTGCCTAAAAATTGTTCAGGCGTGTCGTAATAATCATTTAATACATCAAAAGAACTGCGCGTTACCTTACCTTTTAACTTTGGTAACAGCGTCTGTTCAAAACTGGTCAATGCGTCTTGGTCTGCAACGAGTTTTAATTCAATTTCCATGGTCTCAACTTGCCAATAAAAGGTTACTTTCGGATATCCTTGTACCATATCGCTGAATGCTTTTGTTCGCAAACCTTTCAACATTCAAACTAAAAAATAGACTATTGCTAAATAGAATTTAGAAATATAGAGACCAAGAAGAGATAAAACTATGCAATATGGTTTTGTCGAATACGAGTGGAGCACAAAAAGTCCGTCAATCCTTTTTTAACAATAAAGGGGTTATGCGCTTTTTAATTTTATTTTTTTATTGCTCTTTTTGCTTCCCATTCAATTGTACAATCTTCATCAGACTTAGCTGTTTCATTGACTGAGCTAGAAAGGCGGATAATAAAAACCGCGCAGCGAGCCAATGCGATGGTTCACATGTGGAACGCTGTTGGCATTGATTAGTGTTACCATTGTTTCTTATTAGGGCTATTTGAGCGAAAAGAGGTCAATCCAATCACGTACATTAAATCATGCAATGCCTGCGCAGCCGAGTTTATCCAAAATAACCGATACATAAAGGGTTGATACAATGCTAACGTTTTTGCTCGTCATTAATATTGCCGGTACTGCCGCGTTTGCGGTTTCAGGTGCATTGTTGGCAGCTAAGAAAAAAATGGACTGGGTGGGTTTTGTTTTTATCGGCAACGTCACTGGTATTGGCGGGGGCACTTTGCGCGACGTTATATTGGACGTGCCTGTCTTTTGGTTAGTCGATTGGTATTATGTGGTTATCTGCAGCGTTTTTGCAGTCATCACCTATTTTGCTACTCAGCAAATATCTCGTAAATCAAACGCGCTGTTATGGGCTGATGCCGTAGGTATGGCATTGTTCAGTGTTTTGGGAGCTGAAAAAGCCTTGAGCTTAGGAGCTGAAATTCCTGTTGCAGTTATAATGGGTGTATTTAGCGCCTGTTTAGGCGGGATCATTCGCGACGTTATCCTGAATGATGTACCTGTGGTGTTTCAAAAGGAAATTTATATTACTGCGTCATTGTGCGGCGCCATAGCTTATTGTATTTGTTTCAACTTGCTGGGTATTATTGGTTTCTATGCGATAGGCCTTGGCTGTGTCGTCGCATTCACCGTTCGTGCTATCGCTATAGTAACAAAGTTATCCATGCCAGCACACAAAGGCTTACACTAGGCTGGCTAACTCATTAATGATACTTTTAAACAAAAATATTGAGCAGGTTTTACCCTGCTCAACTCATTCATTCTACTTTTTAATCGTCATCTTCAACCAATGTCATCAACGACGTATTACCGCCGGATGCAGTGGTATCGATACTGATTGTTTTTTCAGTCACCAAACGTTGGATCAAGTTATCGTTATACTCAGCAGTAATCACCGGTAAGATTGCACCTTGTCTCTCGGCTAGTTTTGCAGAAATATAGGCACTTCGGTCCGTACGACTGTCGACTACAACACCGGACAAACCTTTGTTCATCAATAAAGCTTCAAGGTGACATAAGTTCGCCACTTGGAAAACTGACTTTGGCGCACCTGTACTAGCTAATTTTTCTTTAAATGTCAGGGCTTCTTCATAGAACAAGTCGGAGACTACTGATATAACTAAATTACCTGTTGCTAGTGCAGTTACAATCGATAGCATCCAATATTCAAAGGTAACGTCTTTATCGGCGAAACACACCAATACGCCCCGAGGCTCCAAATGCAAGGTATTAGATTCACCCGTAGGGCCAGGCAAGATGACAGGCTTACGCAATCTGCGCTCAATAGCAATCAGCTGTGTTCTAGCTGTTGCCAATGTTTTATTTAAATCTTCTGCAAGCTCTTCAACAATTTCTACATTAGCAATCTTAGCCAACAATTGACGTACAAACGAGATGCGGTCATTTAATGGTGTTAAGCGCCATTGGTTTTCGACAGCCATTGCCGAGTCCATTAGATTATTAGCTTCAGTTACCGCAGTTGCATCACTCTGAATTGCTTTATCGTCAGCGTAATTTTCAACTTGCGATGCCACTTTTGGCGTCGCTCTTTCTTTCATCAAACGTGGTAAATAGTTCGGACCACCGGCTTTAGGGCCAGTGCCTGACAATCCACGTCCACCGAATGGCTGAACACCAACAATTGCGCCAATCATGTTGCGGTTAATGTATACGTTACCTGCTCTGGAAAGGCGCGCCAACTCATAAGCTCTCTCCTCAATACGGGAATGCACACCCATCGTCAAACCAAAACCTGTGCCATTGATTTGCTGTATAACTTTGTCTATTTCTTTGCCTTTGAAACGGATCAAGTGTACGCAAGGCCCGAAGACTTCTTTTTTCAATATATCAATATTATCTATTTCAAAAAAGTGTGGTGCGAAAAAGTTACCGTCGTCTTTAGGCAACTCACATTTATGTAATAACTTTCCATGTTCTTGCATATATTCGACATGGTCGTTGAGTGCTTTTAATGCTTTTTTATCAATAACCGGACCAATATCTGTCGATAATAAAGAAGGATCACCGAGTGATAACTCTTTCATAGCGCCTACAATCATTTCGCTAACCACATCAGCGATATCTTCTTGTACAAATAATACACGCATAGCTGAACAGCGTTGACCTGCACTTTGGAAACCCGAGGTAACAACGTCATCTACCACTTGCTCAGGAAGCGCGGTTGAATCCACAATCATGCAATTCTGACCGCCAGTTTCTGCAATCAATGGAACCTGTTCAGTGCCCCGAGCAGCTAATATGTGTGATATTATCGAGCCTGTTTGTGTTGAACCCGTGAACATAACGCATTGAATACGCTCGTCTGGTAAAAGTACATCGCCAACATCGGGGCCATCTGCGATGACTATGTTGACCGTATCTTCAGGTAAGCCTACCGATGTCATTAATTCCAAAGCACGTTTTGCAATTAAACTGGTTTGCTCAGCTGGTTTGGCGATCACTGTATTTCCAGCGACTAATGCTGCAGCTATTTGCCCTATAAAGATAGCAAGAGGGAAATTCCAAGGGCTTATACAAAGGACCACCCCCCTCGATTGCAGACGATTTGTAGGATCCAGTCGTCTTGCTTCAACAGCGTAATAACGGCAGAAATCCACAGCCTCGCGAACTTCATCAACACTATCGACTGTAATTTTGCCCGCTTCTTTGATACACAGACCAATTAACTCGTCCATGTGACGTTCAAGAATGCCAGCAATGCGCATTAGTACGTCTGCCCGTTCATCAACAGGCACTTTTGACCACGATTCCGCAGCTTTAGTTGTGCGTTCAAGCATAGCTAGCATTTCATCTTTGCTGTGAACCTGATGAGTCCCTACGATCTCGCTCAGCAACGCTGGGTTGCGAACAATAATCTGATTTTCAGCCTCTTCTACATCACCAAGTGCTTTTATATGCTCTTCAAACCACTTTTCTAATCTTAAGGACAAGTCTTGGGTCGCATTCAAATCATAAATGTCAAAGCCACGTGAATTTGCTCTGCTTGGCGCATACAAATCTATTGGCATAACAATTTGTTTATTCTCACGAACCAGCAAACGCTGTGTGCGCTCGACAGGATCCTCAAGAAGTTGCTCAACTGGCTGGCTGTCGTCAACTATCGCATTTACGAACGATGAATTGGCTCCATTTTCTAGTAGGCGGCGAACCAAATAAGCTAACAACTCTTCATGCACGCCAACCGGTGCATAAACTCGGCATTGGATTTTGTCTTTAGTAACCACTTGATCGTATAAAGAGTCACCCATCCCATGTAAGCACTGAAACTCAAAGCCTTCTTTATCATCGCCTGCAAGTTCAATAATAACTGACGCGGTGTAAGCATTGTGTGTTGCAAACTGCGGATAGATGCTGTCACGGTATGCCAAAAGTCTATTCGCACAGGCGTGATATGAGACATCAGTAGAGGTTTTACGAGTGAATACGGGAAAATCGTCAAAACCACCTTGTTGGCTATGCTTTATCTCAGTATCCCAATACGCACCTTTGACTAAGCGAACCATCATTTTACGGCCCACTCTAAGTGTTAATTCACGTAACCATTCGATTACAAAAATGGCTCGTTTCTGATATGACTGAACGGCTAAACCAAAACCATCCCAACCATCTAAGTCAGGGTCACTAAATACTTTTTCAATGATATCCAAGGATATATCAAGGCGTTCTGACTCTTCAGCATCTACGGTTAAACCAATGTCGTACTTCTTCGCCATTAGGCATAAGGTTTTTAGTCGTGCAGGAATTTCTTCCATAACGCGGTCATATTTAGCAAAGTCATAGCGCGGATGAATAGCTGAAAGCTTGACGGATATGCCTGGGCTCTTGCGTGGCCCGCGCCCCTTCGCTGCTTTACCTATAACTTCAATAGCTCTGACATAGGCTTGGTAATAGCGTTCTGCATCTTTACCTGTTCTGGCGCCTTCGCCCAACATGTCATAGGAATAGACGTAACCTTGGGTCTCTTTTTTCGCCGCTCTTTCAACAGCATCTTCGATACGTTCGCCCATGACAAATTGGCGACCCATTACTTTCATTGCAATTTTCATTGCACGACGAATAACAGGTTCACCAAGACGACCCATTGTCTTTTTGAGTAATCCGAACTGCTCTGACTTACGTTTGTCTGCGTAGTTGACCATATTGCCGGTTAACAATAGTCCCCACGCTGAGGCATTAACGAATAGTGAATCACTATTACCTAAATGAGGTGTCCACTCTCCTTTGGAAAGCTTGTCTCGAATAAGCTCTTCTTGTGTATGTTTATCAGGCACACGCAACAGCGCTTCTGCCAAACACATCAAGACGATTCCTTCGGCTGTGGATAACGAAAATTCGTTTAACAGTGCATCAACACCGCCGTGGCCTTCTTGCTCGCGGCGAATTTGCAGAACCATTGTCCGAGCGCGTTCCCATGCACGTGAACGAGCAGCCATATTTACTTCTGCTTCAGGTAAAATATGATCAATAGCCTCTGATTCACCGATACGGTAAAACTCGCGTATTTTCTGTCGGATCGGACAGGTATTATTGATTGTATTGTTCACTAACATTGGGTCGCCTCACTGTTGTTTTATTACTATGGCTTCGTACTTATGCTGCCTTTTTTACAGCTTAAAAAGTTCGCGTACGATAAGCTTAATTGCAATGAAAAACTACCTTTGTGAATAAAAAAATCAGATGATTTTTTTAAGTAGCGTCTCGGGTGCCTATTCACGCGATTTAAGAGCTTAATTTTTCCTTAAAAATGCACAAACTAACCCGCGTTTTCATTGGTTGTTGTTGGCTTATCAGCTATAATTCTTTGAACGTGATTGTGGCGAGGTTATTCATCGCAATTAAATACGTTCTTTTCTTCCGTGTTTCGCTAATAAATAAACTGTGCTATTGATTAGTACAATAAGGAACATTTTATGTTTAAGCATCGTTTTTCTGTAAAATCCTCAATAGCCCAACAAGGCAGCTTATCTCTGTGGATTTCTATTCCACTAGGCACTATTGCGGTTGTTCTTATTCTATACTTCTTATTTGCTAATATCCTACTTAAAACGCTTGCTGCGAATGCACTTGGGGATGCCTCTGGCGCAGAGGTCAATATCGACGCTATAGAGCATGGTATTTTTCCATTTAGCCTCACATTAACTCGACTACAAGCCACTGATAATAACAACCCAATTCGAAATAGACTTGAAGTGGCAAAAGTGAAAGCTGATGTTGATTTTATGCCTCTGTTAAACAAAAAGCTGATCGTTAATGAACTCATTGTACAAGATGTAGAGTTTGACACTCAACGCCAAAGTGCGGGTGCTGTCTACGTCAAACCTGACGCGCAAGCGTCCAGTTTTGCTTTTCCAACCTTCGCGGACCTACCTAGCGTCGATCAAATATTAGAGAAGTCACCATTAAAAACGACTGCAGCGATTGCCGAAGCACAAAAAGTGGTGCAGCAATATCAACAACCTTTGCAAGACAAGTATGCAGCATTGCCGAGTAAAGATAAGTTAACCCTATATAAAGAGCGTCTAAAAGCGCTGCAAGAAATTGACTACAAAAACCCTGGTGAATTAGCCGCAGCCAAAACAGAATTTGATGAAATAAAACAAGCAATAACAATACATAAAAAAAATATTACGGAATTTGCCGACTTGGCAAGAGAAGCTAAAGCCGCTTCTGCCAATTCAGTATCAGCGTTAAAAACGGCGCCTCAAGAAGACTTCGACCTGCTCAAAGGACTCGTCGCCGGAGATGAGGGTGCGATTGGGCAAGTAACTCAGCATTTATTCGGTGAGAAAGCCAAAATTTATACCCAAGGCTTATTAACTGCCATGAATATGCTATCAAACGATCCCGATGAACCTGTGGTTGAAGAGACTGTCGTGGATGACGGTCTTCCTAAAGTTTGGATCAAGAAGGCAGCAGTAAACATTAAATGGCAAGACGAACAAATTCAGACTGTTTGGCAAAACATCACTGACCAACATGCACTCGTCGGCAACCCAACTACATTTTTAATCAATTCAAGCAAAGCCAAAAATTGGCGTGTTATTGACTTAAAAGGTACTTTTGAAATTATTGAAGGTCAGGTTAACTCTGCTCAAAACTGGGATATTAAAGGACTAGTATTGGACGCTATAGAGTTAGTTCCCGAAGAATCAAAGCAAAAACTAAACGCATTACTAGAATCAGGTTTGCTTGCCAGCAAGGGGCAACTAAACATTGTCGATGGCAAACTATCCGGATCATCGGTAATCGACCTAAGTGCATTGAAGTTAAAAGCGACAGGTAAAAACGATTTAACTAGTGCAATGGCTGACGTAATTTCAGGACTCTCCGAGCTCAAATTGAGCACTTATTTCTCAGGCAGTCTGCCTAGCCCATCCATCAAAGTTAAGTCTGATTTGGATAAAAAAATGCTGCAAGCGCTTTCTAGTGGCTTGACAGGCAATAGTTCTGGTAAACTAAGTGAGCTCAAAAGCAAATTAAATGCAAAAGTAGCTGAACAGCTAGGTCAGTCCGGTCAACATCTAGAATCAGTTGATGTTTTACTCGCGGCGGCTCAAGGCGATACTGAAAGCCTAAATGAGCTATTAAAGTCGCAGATGATAAATGCATTGGACCAGAAAAGAGACAAATTATTAAACAAACTTACTGACAAGTTGATTGGTAACAAATAAAAAAATAAAACCAATAAGGAATGAGTCATGCGCAATAGATGGATACTCGTCATATTGATTGCCCTGCTAGGGTTACTGCAGGCTCGCCTTTGGTTTGGAAAAAATAGCATTGCCGACTACAACCTGATGAAGTCAGAAGTAGAGGAGTTGCAAAAACAAAACGCGAACCTAAAACAACGAAACGCGCTTTTACAGGCTGATATTAGCGATCTTCAGCTAGGTTTAGAATCTATTGAAGAGAGAGCACGTAACGAATTAGGTTTAATTAAAGACGGCGAGACTTTTTACCGAATTTTACCCCCAGAGAAGTGATTTTGACAGCAGTAGACACATTTGTAGCCGTTGTTCCTGCCGCCGGTATTGGTAGTAGAATGAAGTCATCGGTGGCAAAGCAATACCTCACCATTGGCAAAAAAACCGTTATCGAGCATACGCTCGACGCTTTGCTGTCCCATGATCAAATTCAACGTATCGTTGTCGTTTTACATCCACAAGACTCCATTTTTCAATCGCTAAAAGTGGCGCAAAATCCATTAATTGAGACTGTCATTGGCGGTACTCAGAGAGTCGATTCAGTCTTGAGTGGTTTAAAACACTGCTTAACTAAACCAATGGCAAACATAAATCAATGGATATTGGTGCATGATGCCGCGAGACCTTGCGTGACGCATGCCGAGCTGAATGATTTATTCGCCTGCATCAACACCTGTGAAGGTGCAATATTGGCCGTCCCAGTTACTGATACTATTAAGCGAGCTATCCCAAAGGAAAATAGTCTAATAGCTGAAATTGAACAGACTGTCGAACGCACTCAGCTTTGGCAAGCCCAAACTCCCCAATTTTTTCCACTTCAAAAGTTAATCGATGCTATACAACTCGCACAACGTAATAATATTCATATTACCGATGAGGCGTCAGCAATGGAGCATGTCAATGCGAGTGTAAAACTCATTGAAGGGCGCACTACCAACATTAAGATAACCCGCCCATGCGATCTAGCACTCGCTGAGTTTTATTTGACCGCTAACACTAATACATTAGCAAACAATAATAAAAATAATAAACAAGGGGGTACGCTATGTTCCGTATAGGTCATGGTTACGATGTACACAAGTTTGGTGGAATGGGCCCAATCACTATTGGTGGTATCTGTATAGTCCATGAACGTGGTTTAATTGCCCATTCCGATGGCGACGTCGCTTTGCATGCGTTGTGCGATGCATTGCTCGGGTCATTAGCGCTAGGTGATCTTGGTCACCACTTCCCAGACACTGATACAAGCTATGAAAACATTAGCAGCCTGGAACTATTGAAGCAGGTTTATCAGCGAATTCAAGATTTAGGCTATATGCTGGGCAATGCAGATATCACTATTGAAGCTCAAGCGCCCAAAATGGCACCTCACATTAACGTTATGCGCGAAGCAATATCCGATGCCATGGGCGTTTCGGTGAAAGACATCAGCATAAAAGCGACGACAACTGAAGGCCTTGGCTTTGTAGGACGAGAAGAAGGCATCGCATGCCACGCTGTTGTGCTCATATGTCCGCGACGATAACTTAATGTCACTATCTATTTCACATTGGTCTAGGTTATATGGTGATGCATTAGGCAGTGCAACACTCAAACAAGAAATGCATGATTTTATCGTTGAGGAGCAACTCGGATTCGAGCCTAGTGGAGAAGGTGAGCACATCTTCTTATGGTTAGAAAAAACGAACTTAAACACCGCATTCGTCGCTGAGTCGTTAGCTAAGTTTAGTCGATTGCATCTGCGCGATATTACTTACGCAGGCAGAAAAGATAAATTTGCCCTCACTCGACAGTGGTTTGGGGTGCATATTGCCAACAAAAAAGAACCTAACTGGGATGAATTCGAACTCGAGGGTGCGAAAATTTTACAAGTGGCACGTAATGACCGAAAGTTACGGGTCGGGGTGCTCAAAGGTAATAAATTCGAACTTATCTTGCGAAATTTAACATCCAATTTAGACACTGATGTCGAGTTTGATGTTCAAACATTAGAAAAGAGACTCGATTTAATAAAACACCACGGCGCCCCTAATTATTATGGTAGCCAACGATTTGGCGAAATGAGGGTGGCACCGAGTGCCGTTGAGCTATCAACCACGGTCGGCAAATTGTTGCTAGGTGGTAATCTCGCGTTGGCTGAAAAGCTGATAGGTGGAGAAGCCATCCGTAACCGTAACAAACGTTCCATGGCTATATCTGCATTAAGAAGCTGGTTGTTCAATGAAATTATCCACCAACGAATAGTACAACATAACTTCCATCAACCGTTGGTTGGTGATGCTATGCAATTGAGTGGTTCAAACAGCTTTTTTGTATTCGAAGATGGGTCCGAGCAAACTAGCATGATAAAGCGATTAGCTGAATTTGATATCAATATCACGGCGCCCCTGTGGGGCGACGGCAAGCTACATTCAACTGCTGCCGCTAGAGAACTAGAATTGCAATGTGTAGCGCAATTTCCTGATATCATCCAAACTCTTAACTCGTTAGGATTGAAACAACAAAGAAGAGCCATTCGTGTCATTCCGCAAGGATTTACGTGGCAAATAGAAGATAATAATCTGAAGATGCAATTCTCGCTTCCTGCGGGCTGTTTTGCTACCTCTATTGTGAGAGAATTATTGGATGTTTAAATGTCCCATGTTTGATTTTTGCTTACTTAGGTGCCCGATTAATTTAATTTCAAAAGACTTTTCTGCATCTACATATTTGGGGTATGAAAGCCCCGCACAGCCAACAATTAAGAAGGCAAATAATATATGAACATATTGTTGAGCAATGACGATGGTGTAAACGCAGCCGGGATAGCTGTTCTTTTTGAGCATTTATCAAAAGAGCACGATGTCACTGTGATCGCACCCGACCGCAACTGCAGTGGAATGAGTAACGCGTTGTCACTGCATACCCCACTGCGCATCGAACAGATGCCAAATGGCTTTTTTGCTGTGAACGGGACGCCATCCGATTGTGTCCAGTTAGGCATTAATAAATTTATGCTTCAAGAACCTGATTTAGTCGTGTCCGGTATCAACCATGGTGCTAATTTAGGTGATGACACCATTTATTCTGGTACCGTTGCCGCTGCACTAGAAGGCCGTCACATGGGTTTACCAGCTATAGCCGTCTCACTATGCAGCAAGAAAACCGATTATTTCGACACCGCCGCTAAGGTGACTTGCGATATTATTCGCCGCCTTACCTCACATCCTTTAAAACAAAATGAAATTTTAAATATAAATGTACCAGCCATCCCTTTTGACTTAATGAAAGGCATAGTGGCAACCAGACTCGGTAAGCGTCACCGTGCAGAAACAATGGTGCAAAGTACAGACCCTTTTGGCAAAACGATATATTGGTATGGAAAATTAGGCAGTGAACAGGATGCAGGTGAAGGAACTGATTTTGATGCCGTAAACAATAATTACTGCTCTGTAACACCCCTATCTGTAGACATGACTGTTCATGAGAAAGTAAGCAAAATGAACACTTGGTTAAATACCAAAGACACGATGAACTAGGAACAGAAATGGCAATATCATCTCGCAAGGGTTTACAACTCGCGCAACTATTAGAACAAGAAGGCGTAATCGACAGTAGAGTATTAAATGCTATTGCTAAGACACCTCGCGAAATTTTTATTCCGGACGCACTGAAACACAAGGCTTATCAGAATACAGCGCTGCCTATAGGCCAAGGCCAGACTATATCACAGCCGTATATTGTGGCAAAAATGACTGAGTTATTGCTCAACGCTCAAGTACTACCTAAAAAAATATTGGAAATTGGCACAGGATCTGGCTATCAAACGGCGATTTTAGCGGGTATTTTTGAGCACATATATTCTGTCGAACGCATCAAAGCGCTCCAGTTCCAAGCCAAACGTCGAATGAACCAACTCGACTATCACAACATTTCAATGAAACACGGTGATGGTTGGCAAGGCTGGCAAAGTAAAGGTCTGTTCGACGGTATTATTGTGACAGCTGCGGCAGCGCAACTTCCACAGGCCTTGCTTGACCAACTCAATGACGGTGGCCGCTTAATTATTCCGGTTGGGAATGAAAAACAAAGCTTGAAGTGCATTGATCGCCAAGGTGAAGAGTTTATTGAAGAAACCATTGAGTCAGTGCGTTTCGTACCTTTAGTTGCAGGTGACTTACTGTGAAGCTATTTGAAACTTGTTATGAACTTTGCTTAAAATGGGCACAACACAGACATGCTGAGAAGTACCTCGCTGGGCTAAGCTGCTCCGAATCGATGTTCTTTCCGATCCCACCCGATGTTATGCTCGCTCCCATGGCGCTTAGTCAGCCACAAAAGGCGTGGCGTTTTGCCTTAGTTACCACAGTTGCATCTGTTGTTGGTGGCATATTAGGTTACCTATTAGGTTATTTTGCATTTGAATCTTTTATTCAACCAGTCGTAGTAGAGATGGGTTACCAAGATAAACTGACCCAAGCGGCCCTATGGTTTAAAGAATATGGTGTTTGGGTTGTGTTTTTAGCCGGCTTCTCTCCCATTCCTTACAAGGTGTTTACTATCAGTGCTGGTTTTTTACACATGGCACTTATTCCTTTCATAATCGCTTCAACGATTGGTCGCGGCATGCGCTTCTTTTTGGTTGCCGCCCTAATGAAATATGGTGGCCCCATGATGGAAGCCAAACTAAAAAAATACATAGAAATTATTGGTTGGGGTACTGTTGTGCTCGCAATTGCTCTCTATTTAATATTCAGGTAAGAAATACATGGTTTGCTTGGTCAAACGGAAATTGATGGGCTTTGCAAAAACAGGGTTAGTTGCTATTCCGCTTATATTGCTGGCTTCATGCAGCGGTCGTTTTCAGCCGGCACCTGTGATGTCACTCAACACTTCTGTTGCTAAACAAAACAATCTCACCGAAATTGATGGCGAGACATATGAGGTCCAGAAAGGCGACACTCTGTTCGCCGTTGCATTTTATAGCGGTAATGATTATCTGGATATCGCGAAATATAACAACATAAAAGCCCCATACAGCATATACCCAGGTCAAACATTAACCTTGATTCCCCATGCTGAAAAAAATAACAAGAATAAAAACAAAGGTATAACCTCAAAACCAAATAGTTATACTAAAGTTGTAGTTGACCCCGCGAAAACACAGGAGTATGGTGAAATAGAAACTTCGATCCATCGGGAAAAGTCGAATAAAAAACACGAAGCGTCGGATAAACCTGATAATGAAGTAGTATGGATTTGGCCAGCATCAGGTAAATCAACCTCTGCTGTGGTGGGTAGCGACGGCACCAACCGTGGGGTTGATATAAAAGGCACTTTATACTCCCCAATATATGCAGCCGCAAGTGGCAAAGTCGTTTATGCAGGAAACGCACTAAAGGGATATGGAAATTTAGTCATCATTAAGCATGAAAATAACCTGTTAAGCGCCTATGCGCACAACGATACGATTTTAGTTAGTGAGCAACGTTATGTTAAGCAAGGACAAAAAATTGCAACTATGGGCCAGACTGGTTCCAGCGACGTTATGTTGCACTTTGAAATTAGGCGTAAAGGGAAGTCGCTCGATCCCTTCAGATTCTTACCAAAAAAATAATTCGTTTATTGGCTCATCCTCAATCGGATCCGTTTTTCAGCCTTCAACTGAATTAACTTTAAGAGGTTGATAGGGGTGAACCATGACTACCATACAAATTAGGAAAACTGCAGTATCAAAAGCACAAGCGGATGCAGACGACTCCGTCAGCACTAAGCAACTTGATGCCACACAAATATATCTCGGAGAAATCGGTTTTTCTCCACTACTTACCGCTGAAGAAGAAATAAAATTTTCGCGCGAAGCATTAAAAGGTAATGAAAAATCACGTGAGCGAATGATTGTTAGTAATTTACGCTTAGTGGTTAAAATTGCTCGCCGCTATAACAATAGAGGTCTCGCACTATTAGATTTAATCGAAGAAGGCAACTTAGGCCTCATTCGCGCAGTTGAAAAATTTGACCCTGAACGCGGTTTCCGCTTCTCAACTTATGCAACTTGGTGGATACGACAAACCATTGAGCGGGCATTGATGAACCAAACACGCACTATTCGTTTGCCTATCCATATCGTCAAAGAACTAAACTTATATTTGCGTACGGCTAGAAAGCTTTCTCAAGAGCTTGATCATGAGCCTACCGCGCAAGAAATTGCTGAAGCAACTGGCGAACCAGTAGCTAGCGTTCAAAAGATGCTAAAATTAAACGAACGTATCAACTCTGTAGACACCCCTATTGGTGGTGATGAAGAGAATAAAGCATTACTTGATATCATAGCTGATGAGCAAGGTACACAACCAGAAAATCAAGTGCAAACGAACGATATGAAGCTTAACATTATAAAGTGGTTAGAAGAGCTCAATCCTAAACAGACTGAAGTATTAGCAAGGCGATTTGGCCTACTCGGGCATGAGCCAGCAACCCTAGAGGATGTAGGCATTGAAATAGGTTTAACAAGAGAGCGTGTTAGACAAATTCAGGTTGAAGCATTAAAGCGCTTGAAAGATATTATGCGCCAGCATGGTCTTGATATAGACTCTCTATTTTCTTACCACGGATAGTCAATACAAAATTTATGATGATTGCTTTTATACGACTCGCTATATCTGGGCTTATCGCCTTCTGTTTCTATGCTGCTTGGGCCTATTATGCAAACAGCTTGGTAACTGACGATCCCCAAACTCTTTACAAAGCGGCATTAGTGCAAGGTACTTATAGCGGCGGCATCACACTTATTTTCGCCTTTACATTAGAGCTATTCCATAAAATACTTGGTAATAAACAGTACTGTCTTCCCTTTATTATCCCTACCGTGGCACGACCCGCTTTTTTTAGCAAAGAGTGCGCAACCACGAAAACCTTTGAAATGTCGCTGAATAAGATTGAAGGTGCCTGCAGCGGGACATGTTTGCCCGGTATGCTATTAACACCATTGCCGGCGATTGCTTTGCAGAGTAGTTTTGTGGTCGCAGTGAATATTGCCTTTATGACGCCTAATTTATGGCTGACCGTCGCTCCGTCTATATTCTTTAGCGCAGTCTATGGTTATATATATAGCGTTTCACTCACCAGAAAACTTAGGCTCGCTCAAGCGTAACAAAAGTATAGTTGTGCGGGTTTTTTTCATCTTTGGTGTGGGTTTCTCGTGCAACCTCAGTCCAATTAGCATTCAATTCATAGTCTGGAAACTGGGTATCACCAGCAACTTTCAAATCGATAAAGGTAAGGTAGAGTCTTTGCGCTTTTGCCAGCATAGACTGATAAATACTTCCACCACCAATAATCATAACTTCATCAAAAGCAGATGCCGCTTGCATCGCTTCTTCGATAGATGTCACGACAGTTGCATCTGCTAGCGAATAAGACTTATTGGTCGTAATAACAATATTTGGACGCCCTGGTAATGCCCTCCCAATCGACTCATACGTTTTCCTACCCATCAAGACCGGCTTACCCATGGTAACCGACTTAAAGTGTTTTAGGTCCGCGGGCAAGTGCCAAGGCATATCATTGTCGGAGCCGATTATGCGGTTGTCTGCCATTGCAGCAATCATTGATATCATTTCTTTATGTCCGCTCTATTCTTCAGAGTAAGTTATCTTGACTTTCTATTTTTGGTAGATAACTTCAACGTCGTAATCGTCGTCATCCCAGTCTTCATCGTCTAGGTCATCATCGGCTTCTGCATCTCCAGCCTGTTGATCTATATTGCCTTCCTCAGGGGGGGGCGTGTTCCACTTAAACGTCGTTTCTTCTTCCTTATTGAACATTTCTTCCTCAGGTGGAAGAGAATCAATAAACTCCATAATATCTTGACAAAGCACATCCACATTCAATTTTTGGAAGGCTGAAATT
>JBLIKA010000024.1:0-33311 GCA_047637355.1 Glaciecola sp.
TTAGGTTAACGTTACACATCAAGGCTTTTTGGAGCGAAAAGCTCAGACAGTCCTAAAAAAAAGAAGGGCACCATAAAGTTGGGAATCGAACAGCAATAAAATAAAAACAAAGTGTATTGAAACAGTTAAGGATAGTGTTTACTCTTAAATTATAAACACTAATAGTAGGTGCAGTTAATTAATGTTGAATCAGTTTCATGGCCATAAATTATAGGAAAGCATATGTACTTTGAAGATTATCAACCGGGTCAAACATCTCAGTTTGGTGCATATCAGGTAACGGAAAGTGAAATAAAAGAATTTGCCAGTAAATATGATCCTCAGTTTTTCCATTTAGATAGTGAGGCCGCGAAAAAATCACTGTTTGGCGGATTATGTGCAAGTGGATGGCATACTTCGGCGATGTTCATGCGGATGCTGATTGATAACTTACCCGAAGAACATGGATCACTCGGCTCGCCTGGGATCAATAATCTCAAGTGGTTAAAGCCGGTATATCCGGGCTATATTCTAAGTGTGAAAAGTTGTGTGACTCAGTGCAGATTGTCTGAGAGTAAACCTGGTGTTGGTTTAATTTGTGTGAATTATGAGATTGTAAACCAGCATGATGTGACAGTGATGACATTAGAATCGAACGCTTTCTTTAAGTGCCGAAATAACAAAGCAACTGACTGAGAAAGTCAGAGCATGGTGAAGTAAGGGAGCGGTCATGCAAAAACTGAGCAACAGCTTTCGCATGACATTGCTATTGATTATTTAACACCGCCGGTGGCGTGTTTTATTAATCTTTCCCAGTGGTCAAGGGAACGATAGAAGCTTTGAACTTGTACTTTTTCATTTAAGCCGTGCGCATTTGATTCACCCGATACAGCAAACATACCGCTTACACCGTAAACCGGAATGCCAAGAGCACGGAACTCTTTGCCGTCGGTACCTCCTGTTGACATATTAGGTACAATATTCACATCACCATAATGCGCTGAGATAGCATATTTAACAGCATCCATCACAATTGGCTTGAGTGGTGATGCGTCGGCATAGGTTGATTCAGCAAGGGCAATGATAACCACTTCCTTATCGTCAATAATATCGGCGAGTCTCTGTTCAACCGCTTGTGGAGTTGTACCAGGCATAATACGACAATTAACTGTGGCAGTTGCAGACTGCGGTAACGCGTTCTCTGCATGTCCTGCATCTAGCATGGTTGCGACGCATGTTGTGCGAAGTGTGGCATTAAAAAGGACTGATTTAGATAATTGAGCAGCGGCTTCTTTATCATCTGTGTTTTTTACTATGCTGCGCAAAGCGGCTGCATTCTCAGGCGTTTCTTTTTCTGCCATGGCGATTAAAAACCCGGACGTCACCTCATTTACCATCACTGGAAACTCATAGCCTTGTATTTTCTTTAATGCATCCATCAATTGGTAAATAGCATTATCTTTACGCGGACGACTACTATGACCACCGGAGTTTTTCACCGTTAGGTTAAGCGTGTGATAGGTTTTTTCAGCAGCCTGAATACCATATTGAATGGCTTTACCTTCTGACGTCAGCATGCCGCCACCAGCATCACCATTAAAAGCAAATTCGATATTCAGAAGATCACCGTAGTTTTTTGCTTTTGCGGCCATATTTGCCAGCGCAATGGTCGTCGTCATTCCCGTTTCTTCATCACCCGTAAAAATAATATAGAGATCACGATTGGGTACATAACCCTGTTTTTTTAGCTTAATAAAAGTGGCAAGAATGCCAACGACACCGGCTTTGTTATCCGCCACACCCCGGCCCATAAAGTATCCGTCTTTTTCTGTTAGTGTGAAGGGATCCAGGACCCAGTCTTTTTTATAGGCTGTTACAACATCCATGTGGCCTAAAAAACCGATGCCTTTTTTAGCATTGTCGCTACCACGGTAACGCACTATCAAACCACCTAATCCACCCATATCTAAGATGGTGATATCTTCGTCAGCAAAGCCAGCCGCTTTTAAGTGGACCTTGAACTTATTGGCTAATACAACAGTCGAGCCTAGTTGATCAACTGATGTTGGTGTCTCGACTGCTTCTTTATAGATATCTCTGGTGAGCTGCTGATCATTAGTTAAATCACTTGCAAGCACGCTAGTTGTTAATGCAATTGCACTTAACATGATTAGCATTTTTTTTGTAAATATGTACATTAATTTCCTTATTAGGTATTGATATTATTTCTTCAAACATTACCGAATTCGCAACCACTGTCCAGCTTTTTATAGACTGCGTGTAAATTAGATGTGAATCTTAGCAACAGGTGTTAGGGTCTAATGTGGGCACTGTTTTAACTCATTATATGCCCAGTAATTTATAACTGACAAGGTGCCTTTAAAATGAATGATTCATCGATAATGCTTTGGAGTATTTTGTTTAGCGGAGTAGGAATTGGCTATTTCATTTATGGAAAAAAACAAAAAGCCCCAATCCCCTTATTTACAGGGGTAGTGCTTTTTGTATTTCCGTATTTGATGCCCAATGTTACTTTGTTAATTGTTGTTGGTTTGGCATTAGTGGCCATACCGTATTTCATTAAAATTTAGTTTTACTAAAAACGCAGAGACAAGCAACTCAGGCAACCCTCTATCTTTTGAAACTCAGACAAAGCAATTTCTTTGGTTTCATAATCTAATTGTTGAACGACTACTGGTGTGTTGGGAGGGCCCTTAGGTATTAAAATAGTAGTGTTTATCCTGACACTATTCGCTGCATATTGCTCATTTTTATGAACTTCGATGCGCCTATATTTGGTAAAATATGAGTGTAACATCACTTAATCTAATGGCAGCTGATTTTTGTAGCCGCTTAGGTTATCACTCTATTATTCTTATTATTTTCCATTTGACGCTGAAACAGCAATTTGGCAACTACCCTTTACATTAGAACTATTTATGCGGTAGGTTAATAATTCGAACTTATAGAGTCGAATTCACGGTGCAAATAATAACAAATACAAGAAACACCGAAAAATGCGCCCTAAACGTCAGAAAATTCCATGGAGTATTATGAAAAAGCTAATTGTAAACAGATTAACCCCTTTAGCCGCCGCTTGTATAATAGCGATGAGCGCAAACGTTGCGCAAGCTCAAGAGCGTTATGTAATTCAAGTAGACAATAATGGCAAAGGTATCGTTAAAGCATTAACCAAACAGAATGGTGGTCAGATTAAAGTTGAAGGCGATGGATTTATCGCTGCTGAGTTTGATGGTTTTAGTCTTGAACAAGTGAAAGGCGTATTAAAAAACCCTCATGTAAAACTAGTAGAAGTCGACCAAATTCGTGAGTCGATGGCACTTTATAATGACGATGCCGGCAACCCAATGACTACTCAGATTACGCCATATGCGGTCTATCAGTCTGAGGCAAATTTAGTCACTTTTAACTCAAATTCAACCGTAAAAGTATGTGTGATTGACTCTGGCCTAGATATGTCAAATAATGATTTCATCTGGGAGAATATCGGCGGTGACAATGATTCAGGCACAGGAAACTGGTTTGAAGCAGGGGGGGAGCATGGTACTCATGTTGCCGGAACCGTTGGTGCAGCAGATAATGGATTTGGTGTTGTAGGCATGGCACCTGGTGTAGCTATGCACATCATTAAAGTATTCAATGCCGAAGGTTATGGCTATTCATCAGATCTATCTAAAGCGGCTCAACTTTGTTCTGCTGCGGGCGCTGATATCATTAATATGAGTCTTGGTGGCGGCGGCGCAAACAACACAGAAGAAAATGCGTTTAAAGCATTTAGAGACGCTGGTGGACTCGTTGTCGCAGCAGCAGGCAATGACGGAAATACAACGCGTTCTTATCCTGCAGGTTACTCATCGATTATGATGATTGGTGCCAACGATGCTGATAATAATATTGCTACGTTTTCGCAATATCCTAGCTGTGAAACAGGTCGTGGTAAACGAACCACTACCGATGAAACTATTTGTGTCGAAGTCACAGCCGGAGGCGTGAATACGCTATCAACCTTTCCTGCAGGGCTCGCGACATCTTCAGGCTTAACCGCCGATAGCACAAATTTTGCTTCATTAGCCATGGAAAACGTCGGCATTGCAGGCGGAAATACGTTCTTTATGGGCACAGCAGAACAAACTAATGCTGGCGCTGATGGTAAAATTTGCGTCATAGACCGCGGTGTGGTGTCGTTTTTTGATAAAGTGAACAACTGCGAGGAGTCTGGTGGTATTGGTGCTGTTATTATCAATAGTGAACCGGGTGTTCTTAGTGGTACTCTTGGTACTACAAATACAACTTCCATTCCAGCAGTCGGCGCAGCACTCGAAGACAGAGAAGCACTAGTCGACGCCGTGGCCATGGATATTTCAATTACCTCCAGTGATTATGGTTATTTGAGTGGAACATCAATGGCAACACCGGCAGTAGCAGGATTAGCTGCATTGGTTTGGTCAAATCATCCTGATTGCAGCGGCGAAGACATTCGTGCTGCGTTAAAAGCAACAGCAGAGGATGGAGGTGCCGAGGGCAACGATGATTTCTTTGGGTATGGCATTGTTAAAGCATCAGCCGCCGATACCTATTTAACCTCGAACCCATGTGGTAGCACTGAGCCACCAACACCACCATCAGATGATTTCAGTCTATCGGCCAATGCTTATAAAGACAAAGGTTCTCAAGTCGTTGACCTAAACTGGTCTGGTGCAATGACGACTAATGTTGATGTATATCGCGATGAACAATTAATTGTTACTACTGCTAATGACGGCAGCTATACGGATGCATTGAATGTAAAAGGAGGAGGTTCTTATTCATATAAAATTTGTGAAGACGCCTCCACGACCTGCACCGCAAACTTGCAAGTGGTGTTCTAAAAAATACAGATAGTCAGCACGCCAAATAATTCGATTATTTGGTGTGCTTTTATATCTGTTTATATTGCGCTAGGTCAGGAGGGAAATAATAGTTACGCTAGTTTTGGCTATAATGGCAGCCGCTAATCAATAGTAGCGTTCAATATACGCATCGTCATAAATACCTAATCACTACAAAAATCCTTATGTTTCAAAAACGCTTCACATTCTTTACGTCTGCGAGGGTAATATCTGCGCGGATATGAAATACTCAAGTTGTTTCTGCAAAACTAGTTATGATGTTGACACTTTATATAGTAATAATAGAAGCATGTAATTTTTGATACCAAAAATTAATAAATTTGCCTGATCTATGATAAGAATTTTGACATACACAAAATCGACGGAGAGTATACTATGATTACCTACACCGCAATTAATCTCGCCCAGCGCCCAACGCCTGGACCCATTCTGCCAGATACGTTTGAAGTAGTTAAAAAAGACATGCCAGAAGTTGGTGCAGGTCAATTTCTAGTAAAACAAACTCATATGTCATTAGATCCTGCCATGATCGGTTGGATGAGTTCCGATACTAAAAGTTATATTCCTCCGGTTGCTCTAGGAGAAGTTATGCGTTCCTCAGGTTTAGGCGAAATTGTCGAAAGTAACCACCCTGATTTTCATGTGGGTGAGCGCGTTATGGGTTTAATGGGCTGGACAGAATATTTTTTAAGTTCAGGCCCAGGCTTGAATAAAGTGCAGGAAGGCTTGGATCCACTGATGGTGTTGTCGGTGTTTGCTCTGCCGGGCGTAACTGCAATGCAGGGATTATACGGTGTAGCCAAACCTAAAGCAGGAGAAACCATCGTGGTAAGTGGCGCGGCTGGTTCTGTAGGCTCAATTGTTGGCCAATTAGCAAAGGCTGATGGTTTAACTGTTATAGGCGTCGCTGGAAATGACGAGAAGTGTCACTGGATTGTGGATGAGTTGGGATTTGATGGCGCAATCAATTATAAGACAGATAACATTGCTGTAAAGCTCGCGGAACTTACCCCAAACGGGGTTGATATTTATTTTGAAAATACCGGTGGAGCGATCCAAAACCATATTTTTGAAGCGATGAATGCCCATGGTCGCATAGCAGTTTGTGGAATGATCGCTGATTATGCTAGCGACACACCAAGTGCTGGACCGAATTGGATCCCGATTATCAAGAAGCGTTTGATGATACAAGGTTTCACAATGCCTGATCATTACGCTGAAATACCACAGTTGATTGCCAAACTGACCCCTTATGTGATGCAAGGTAAAATTAAGCACCGAGCACATACATTGGACGGTTTAGAGTCAGCAATTAGCGGTCTAAATTTGCTGCTAACTGGCGGTAATAATGGCAAATTAATCGTTAAGCTTTAAACACCAAGCAAAAAACTAATTGATGACATGCTTCGGTGCATAGCTGACTTTGATTTGTTCAATTTTTAGCCTTGCTCGGTCAAAAATGTAGGACATTAATCGGAAGTTAGCTATGCTTTGAATATAATTTTTTAAAAGGCGCTAGTAATGAATAAACAATTAAGAATTTTTGGGGTAGCGAGTTTATTAGTATTGTTGAGTGGTTGTGCACCAGAAGTTGGCAGCAAAGCGTGGTGTGCCGGTTTAGACGAAAAGGCGAAAGGCGATTGGTCGGCTAATGAAGCTACTGATTATGCGAAACATTGCTTATTTAAAAGTGTTGATGAATAGCAATTAAAGTAAGTTAAGCACTGCTGTTTACATCGGTCTGCAACTGGTTCAATGTTTTGTCTGAGACCTGTTTTATTTCAAATCTACAGGAAATATCTTAAATGATAAATGCAAAAAATGTGATGGTAATTTTATCACTTTTGTCGGCGCTACTGTTGTCATCAGGCACACTTGCTCAATGGACTAATCATTATTCTAAGCTTGATGACTTCGGTCATCATGTATACTTAGAGCAGCACGAATTGCCGATTTTAGCTCATGGCGTTACAGATCCCGCGCCTTCACCCGATGGTAAGCAGATTGCAGTAGCTTCCAAAGGTTGGATTTGGCTATTAGACATTCAAAGTGGTGTTGCAACTCGATTAACCAATTCAAGTGCTTTAGATTCTCGGCCTCGTTGGTCTCCAGATGGGACCCTCCTCGCTTTTGTACGCGATTTTAGCAATGACACTGCAATCGTTATTAAAGAGCTCAAAAGTGGTAAAGAAATACTAATCAATACCGACGCGATTGAACTTGACCCTGAATTTTCGTCTGATGGGCGAACCTTATTTTATAGCAGCGGTGCTTCTGGTTCTTTAGATCTTTACCAACGAGATATTGCGAGCGGTTCACAGCAAAAAATTACCGCGTTGCGCCAAGTAGAACGCAATGTGCGACGTGTAGCCAGTCAAAATGCGATTATCTATTTGCACGGAAATGGGGCGCACCGCGTGCTAAGGCAACGTGATTTTACCGCGGGTACAGACGAAATTGTGCAGGCGCAAACGCTTACCTATCATCTAACCAGTGACACACATCCTAGCCAAAACTTACTAGTCTATAGTGCCCCCATAGATAATGATTATCACTTATTTACTATGGACCTAGCTGACACGCGGGTATCACACAGGCTGACCGACGGTACAAGTTTTGCCTTAACACCTGCATTTAGCGCCGATGGTAAGCAAATTTATTTTGTAGAGCTGACTGATAACCGCCAGTTTCGACTCATGCATATTCCCACCTATGGTGGTAAAGCGTCAGAGGTGGGAATCAAAGAATGGAACTATGGCGAATCTACCGGCACTCTTGTTGTATCTGTTGTCGATGCACAGCAGATACCTATAGCTGCCCGAGTGTCTATTATATCAGCCGATGGCCATCCTGTTGCAACACCTAACAGCGCAACTTTTGATGATCCGCAAACAGGCCGCACGTATTTCTATATTGATGGCAGCGAGACATTTACACTGCCTGCCGGTAAGTACCAAATAGAAGCCGTTCGTGGGCCAATGACTAAGTTGATATCGGTTGAAGCTAGGGTCAAAAAAGCAGCCTCTAAAAGTGTAGAGATAGTAATTGCACCATTGTGGGATAGTGCAACTGCAGGCTATGTTTCAGCCGACTTTCACGTGCATTTAAATGGCGATGGTCATCATCGAGCTAACCATAAGGACGCATTGCTATTAATGAAAGGTGAGGACTTGAATTACCTCTCTCCAATGTCATGGAATCGCTGGGAGCGGAAAATAGACAAAGATATTATCGGAAAACGCACAGAGCAAGGCGACCATCTCGTAGCGCAGGGGCAGGAGGTACGCTCGCATTTCCATGGGCATATTGGTCTGTCAAATGTCACTAAGCCTTTCAACCCTTGGTTTTTTGGTCCTAACAATCCAAATTTAGGCGACCCAAACCTAACCAATGCCGATGTATTTACTTACGCTAATCAAGTGGGGGCTTTTGCTACCTACGTACACCCAGTTTCTGATGACGGTAACCCGTTTACTGAAGCTGCAGTTGGCAGTATTCCGCTCGAGTTACTTAGTGACGGCATATTGGAGCCTCATATGGGACTAGAGTTGGTATGTGCTTGGACCAGTTCGCTGGGCACGGCTGAACTATGGTATCGTTTATTAAATATCGGCCAGCCGGTGGCAGCGATGTCTGGTACCGATAGTTGGGTTGATTTTCATCGCACGCCAGCCGTGGGAACGGGGCGCGCCTATATTCGGCCAATCAATGAAGTTGGTGTTGCAGACCCCGTGGTTGCGGGCGCAATAGCCGGTCGTAGTTTTTTGACTACGGGCCCAGCGCTATTGTTTTCTATGGACAACGGTGCACAGCCTGGCGATATCACCAGTGGTGGAAAAGAAAGCTACACGCTAGTACTGACCAGTTCAGTCGCTATTGATAAAGTTCAAATTATCGTTAATGGTCTGGTGGTGGAAGCGCTTGCAGGTATAGAAGCAGGCGAGACGAAATCCTATAGCGGCGTGGTGGATTTACCTAGAGGTGGTTGGGTAGCCGCGAGAGCATATTCGGATCAACAACGCACGGACAGTTGGCCAAGTATGCATGCACGACCATTTGCACACTCGTCGCCAATTTGGATTGCTGAAATTGGTAGTACTGAGAAAAATGCTCGCAATGCTGCGATAGTCGATTTATTGCTTGGTATAGACGCTGCCGAGAAGAAAGCGAAGAAAGCCTATGGTGAACGACCCATGCCAAGGTTATACCAGCGTTTCGAAGATGCGCGCAATGCGCTCATCCAAGCTGGTAATTAACAGCTTGGGATTAATGAATGCTATTGTTGATTTATCCAACAGGTATTAATGGTTATATGCTGCAAAGCAAGATCAAGCATGAATATTATAGTGAAAATTCAAGCTTTAAACGGGCAAACCACGTAGTCTGTAACATCATCTATTAACAACAGTAGTTCATGATATCTAAAATACGCTTAACTCAATTTAGTCACGGTGCTGGCTGTGGTTGTAAAATTGCGCCGAACCTACTAGAACAATTTCTTAAAACCGATTTTGTGTCTCAATCTGATCCTAACTTACTGGTAGGCAACACGACTAAAGATGATGCTGCAGTATATGATCTGGGCGATGGAAGTGGCATTATTAGCACTACCGACTTCTTTATGCCAATTGTTGATGATCCCTTCGAATTTGGTCGCGTTGCCGCGACTAATGCGATTAGCGATGTGTATGCTATGGGTGGAACGCCATTGATGGCGATTGCAATACTGGGTTGGCCCACAAAGACACTCGGTCCAGAGGTCGCGCAGCAAGTTATAGATGGCGGGCGACACACTTGCAGAGAAGCCGGCATTCAATTAGCCGGAGGTCATTCAATTGACTCACCTGAGCCGATCTTTGGTCTTGCGGTTACCGGGAGAGTAGCACTAACAAATCTAAAGAAGAACTGTTCTGCGAAGTCAGGTGACCAGTTATTTTTAACTAAGCCACTCGGAGTAGGCATTCTGACCACGGCAGAAAAACAAAGTAAGCTAAAACCAGAGCATAGCCGTCTGGCAGTTGAAAGTATGATGCGCTTGAATACAGTTGGGGTTCAACTGGGCAGCCTCAGCGGAGTCAACTCAATGACGGATGTTACCGGCTTTGGTTTACTCGGACATTTGCTTGAAATATGTCAAGGCAGCAATCTTAAGGCGACTATTGATAGCAACGTTGTGCCGCTGTTGGATGAGTCTGTGCATCACTATATTGATGAGGGATGTGTTTCTGGTGGCAGTCAGCGTAACTGGGACAGTATCAGTGGGCATGTCTCGGGCACTGGCCCGAGACAACAAGCCCTCCTTTGTGACCCACAAACTAGTGGCGGTCTCTTGGTGTCGGTAGCAGGCGAATCAGTTGAGGCGGTCAAGTCTATACTCAGTGCGGCAGGTTGTTATTATCAAACAATTGGATATCTTGAAACTGCGGTCGGGGATAAATATTCGATTGAGGTGATAAGTTGAAGCATACTGATGTAATAGTAAGCAAAGATATTAGAAAGTTGCTGTCGCAACGAACGTCCATGATTGATGTGCGTGCACCAGTGGAATTTGCAAAAGGCACGTTACCTTCAGCGGTCAACTTGCCTTTCATCAACGATGAAGAGCGTCATCTAATTGGTATTTGTTACAAAGAAAAAGGTCAGCAAGCGGCGATTGATTTAGGGCACCAATTGGTCAATGGTGATAATAAAAAGGCCAGAGTAAGAGCGTGGCAGCAATTCATAGAGCGACATCCAAACGCGGTTTTGTATTGTGCTCGCGGTGGTTTGCGCTCCCAACTCAGCCAGCAATGGCTAGCACAGAGCGGTATTGATTGTCCGCGCATAGAAGGTGGCTACAAGTCTCTGCGCACGTTTTTACTAAACTATTTAGGCGAATCTTGCCGCACTGAAACTTTTACTCTTTTGTCGGGTATGACCGGCACAGGTAAAACAGATATTATTAAAACGCTGAATACCAGCATCGACCTTGAAGGTCATGCTAATCATAAGGGCTCTAGTTTTGGGCGACCACTTACAGAGCAGCCTACGCAGAGTGACTTTGAAAATAATATCGCATTAGCTTTACTGGAGATGCGAGAAAAGCACCCTGGCCAGCGAATAATCCTAGAGGATGAAAGTCGTAATATTGGTGGTCGCCATCTTCCTGAAGTACTCAATGTGGCGATGGCCGCGAGCGATATGGTTGTTATCGACTTATCTGTAGAAGAGCGTATTGATAAACTTTGGCAGGAGTATGTTGTTGAGCGTTATGCAGATACTATCGCACATCATCAAGGCCAACATGAAACTAGCGGTGAGGAAGCGTTTTCAGACTACCTCATCGATAGTTTATTGAGGGTAAAAAAACGCCTTGGCAGCCAGCGCACCAATGAGATATTGGCCTTAATGAAAGCGGCGATACAACGCCAACACACAGACAACTTTAGCAGTCACCAAGATTGGCTACGCGCCATTACGGTGGACTACTATGACCCCATGTATCTTTATCAGTTAGAGAAACGCAAAGATCGCGTTGTATTCAGAGGCGATCATCAAAGCGTTATCCAGTGGCTGCAGGAAAACACCTAAAACGTTGGTATAAAATACGGCGACGAACATGTTAGCTTATTGGTGTTAGCCTATTTTAGTCAACTTTGCGTAAGCTAGCATCAAAATTTTCGTACCGAAAGAGGTGAAGTTAACATGTACTCTTGCATGCTCACCCGAACCTTCATAATTAAGCACCGTGCCCTCTCCAAATTTCTTATGTTCAACCAACTGACCCAGTTTAAAGCCACTGTCTTGAAATGCAGCGTGCGACGAAGCGCCACTAAAGCGATTATGCACTGGCTGTTTTATCTGTGTTTTAAGCCTAATTTCTTCTATAAAATCACCGGGTATTTCACGAATAAATCTTGAAGGAGTATGATATTTATCTTGCCCATATATTCGTCGAGTTTCTGCGTAAGTTATGAGTAATTTTTGCATGGCTCGAGTCATACCCACATAACAGAGACGACGCTCTTCTTCTAACTTTCCTGGTTCGTCGTTACTCATCTGGCTTGGGAACATGCCTTCTTCAACACCCGCTAATGTCACAAATGGGAATTCGAGACCTTTTGCGGAATGAATAGTCATCATTTGCACTGCGTCCTGATTTGCATCTGCCTGAGCATCACCGGCTTCGAGCGATGCATGCGCCAAAAATGCAGATAGTGGACTCATTTCTTCGGCTTCCTCTGGTACTTCATATTGCTTACAAGCAGTAACTAATTCTTCTAAGTTTTCTACTCTGGCCTTGGCTTTTTCACCCTTTTCTGCCTGATACATGGCGTACAAACCAGAATGTTTAATGGCATAGTCAGCTTTTTTCTCTAGCGGCAAGTCTTTCACTTCTTGAGTCATTTGTAGGATCATCTCTACAAATCCTTTAAGTGCAGTAGCGGCACGACCAGAAAACATATTTTGTGCGAGCATTTTACTACTCGCTTGCCACATTGAAATATCATTTTCTCTTGCAAATACACGCAAGATTGAGAGTGTTTTATCACCCATCCCACGCGTCGGTGTATTGACCACGCGTTCAAATGCAGCATCATCAATTGGCTGACTAATTAGGCGTAAATAACCTAGAGCGTCTTTAATTTCTTGACGTTCAAAGAAGCGTAAACCACCGTAAATGCGATAGGCTAAACCTTCATGCAGTAATGCCTCTTCCAGAACCCGAGATTGTGCATTATTACGATATAAAATCGCGCAATCTGAAAGCGCCGCTCCTTGCTCATGATATGTTTTAATTTGTGAAACAATGAAGCGTGCTTCGTCTAAATCATTAAACCCAGCATATAGGGCTATTTTTTCGCCCTCAGAATCGTCGGTCCATAGCTCTTTACCTAAGCGATCAGGATTGTGTCCAATTACGGCATTCGCTGCATTAAGAATATTAGACGTTGAACGATAATTTTGCTCTAATTTTATTGTGCTAGCGGTAGGGTAATCTCTTAAAAAGTGAGATATATTTTGTACATTTGCACCACGCCAACCATAGATTGATTGATCGTCATCGCCCACGATCATCATGTTATTATTTTCACATGAAAGTAGTTTTAACCATGCATACTGAATGTTGTTAGTATCTTGGAATTCGTCTACAAGTACAGCTCTAAAGCGTTTTTGATAATGTTGTAAAACCTGTGGATTATTGGCCCACAGTTCGTGAGCTCTCAACAATAATTCAGCAAAATCAATTAGACCTGAACGCTGGCAAGTTTGTTCATACGCAGTGTAAATTTCTTTCATTTTTTGCTGCGTGTGATCGCCATGGGTTTCGATATGTCTTGAACGCAAGCCCTCGTCTTTATTGCCGTTTATGTACCACTGTATTTGCTTGGCAGGCCAGTGCTTTTCGTCTAAGTTCATCGACTTCAATAAGCGTTTTATTAGTCGGTATTGATCGTCTGAATCGAGTATTTGAAAGTTTTCAGGTAAGCCTGCTTCTTCA
Organism: Glaciecola sp.; assembly: GCA_047637355.1. Classification (GTDB taxonomy): domain Bacteria; phylum Pseudomonadota; class Gammaproteobacteria; order Enterobacterales; family Alteromonadaceae; genus Glaciecola. The sequence goes on from JBLIKA010000024.1 coordinate 13,372, forward strand.
TGATGCGAACGCAACAATCGGTGTGCTAAGCCATGGAACGTTCCAATCCACATACTGTTCATGGGTTGACCCATTAAGCGTTCCACGCGTCCACGCATCTCACGCGAGGCCTTGTTAGTAAACGTCACCGCTAAAATGCTGTACGGTGCAACCGACTCAACTTCCATTAGCCAAGCAATACGATGCACCAAGACTCTGGTTTTGCCGCTACCAGCGCCGGCAAGTATCAACATATCCTGTGCAGGTGCAGCAACTGCTTCACGTTGCTTGTCGTTAAGATCTTCGAGTAGTCGAGTTACATCCATTAAAATTCTTTTTATTTTGCGTCGAATAGTTCAAGTATAGCAATAAACCTGTGTGTTTATACAGTCTTTACGTTTTTAATCCCGAAATCTCAGGTTTTTATGATTTAATTGGCTAATAGTCGTTTTACCCATCAATTTCATACCACGTTCAAGTTCTGCATGCATCAACCCTAGCGCTTTCTCAACACCAGGTTGTCCGGCTGCCGCTAAAGGATAAAGATACATACGACCAATCCCTACCGCTTTCGCACCTAATGATAATGCTTTCAGCACATGGGTCCCGCGCTGCACACCACTGTCGAATAGTACGTCAATTTCGTCACCCACTTCGTCCATGATTTCTTTTAGTTGATCAAACGAACTTCGTGAACCATCAAGTTGCCTGCCGCCATGATTCGAAATAACAATGCCAGTGCAACCAATCTCAATAGCGCGCCTTGCATCCTCTTTACTCATAATTCCCTTTAAACAAAATTCACCATCCCATTCTTTCACCATGGCTTCGACATCCTTCCAATTCATAGAGGGGTCGAGCATATCGGTAAAATAGCCACCGATAGATGTTGCCCCCTTGCTCATATCGATATGATCTTGCAGTTGTGGCAATTTAAATGATTCATGCGTTAGATAATTAATACCCCACATAGGCTTAATAGCAAACTGCAACATGCCACTTAAGGTCAGTTTGAATGGTATGGAAAAGCCGGTGCGAAGATCACGCTCACGATTACCGCCAGTGATAGAGTCAACGGTGAGCATCATTACTTTTACACCCGCCGCTTTGGCGCGCTGCATCATGACTGAATTTAGTTCGCGGTCCTTATGGAAGTAGAATTGATAAACTTGCGGAGTATTAATTTGCTGTGCTATTTCCTCAATACTAACGGTCCCAAGTGAGCTAACCCCAAACATAGTGCCATATTTTTCAGCCGCCGCCGCAACCGCTCGTTCACCCTTGTAATGAAACAAGCGTTGCAGCGCGGTAGGCGAACAGTAGACCGGCATAGCTAACTTTTGACCCATGACAGTGACGGATAAATCAACGTCTTTGACACCGGTTAATACGCTAGGGATAAGGTCACAGGTATCAAATGCTGCCGTATTGCGTCGGTAGGTTGTCTCATCATCTGCTCCGCCATCAATATAGTTGAAGATAGGACTGGGCAGACGCTTTTTCGCCAATATACGAAAATCATGAAAATTATGGCAGTGCTTTAGACGCATTTTTTTCTCCTACAAATAGAGCATTTATGTTGAACAATGAATAGCCACTATTTGCCTTGCCGAACAAATACGCAATGCGACTTTGGGATGGTGTCGTTTTTAAGTAAGATGTGTATGAACAATATCCAAAAAGCTAGATACCTCGTGCCTGTTATATACGGAGAGCTGGTTGGTAAATAGCCCTTATTTAAGCACCATATTCGTGCAGTAAAAATTCATATTGTGCTGAATTAATGATGGTATTCGATTGCGATGTGAGTATCCTTTGTACTTTCTTAGTGATTTTGTAACCTTATGATTTATGCCTCATGTTAGAAGTAATTTTATTGTCAATCGGGCTAAGCATGGATGTGTTCGCTGTATCTATCGGTATTGCGGTAAATAAAAGTGGAACATATAAACATAGATCCGATGGTGGAATGCGCTTTTCCAGCACTTTTACTGTCGCTATTTATTTCGCTATCTTTCATGCTGTATTCCCACTTTTAGGTTACCTAGGTGGAGTGACTCTTTTTGCTTGGTTTGAGAGTCTATCGCAGTGGATTGGCTTTACTATTTTGGTGTCTTTAGGGCTTAAATCTATTTATGACTCATTTAAAAAGGATGGTGATGAAATTGCACCTTTACTGACTCATAACACGTTATTAATTATTGCAGTAGCGACTAGTATTGACGCGTTTGCTGCCGGATTTACACTAGCTTTAATGCCATTATCTCCTTATCTATCGTGTTTAATTATTGGACTAACCGCCTTCGTTGTTAGCTTATTTGGTTTCTTTTTGGGTAGCACTAGAGGCGAAACACTTTCCCTTAAAGCGGAGTTATTTGGTGGGTTCATATTAATTGCGATAGGCTTTAAAATCCTACTTTTTTAAGCGTTTTGGTATTCGTTTGTTTAACCCTTTCTATTAATTTTTATTGCCCGCTCAACGTACGCTATTTTGTGCCTCGATATTAATCACGTAGTGAGCAAAAATACGATGAAATGCGACGACACTTAGGCTTTAGGAATATTTAACTGCTCTATGCTAAATCAAATAGTGAATTGAATATATTTTTACTCTACAATCCGCGGTCTCTTTTTTTAATAGCTCAGGACCAAGATGGCAGCAATAGGCATAGATTACGGTACATCGAATTCAGAGGTAGTTTACTTTGATGGGACGAAACATCATTTCATTAAACTAGATCCTAATGTTGAACAATCGAATAAAATTCGTTCTTCCGTGTTTGTATATTACAAAGATGATCTACCGCGCCCACCTGTGTCTGCTATTGAGGCCAAAGTCTCGCAAATTCAGCGTGCTATAAATGATCAGCTAGAAAAAGCTAAGAATAGCTATTACGAAGCGCAAGACCCCCGAGAACAGCGTGTTTTTAGTGAAAAAATTGACGATTTACGTGCCCAGTATCATAACAAGCCAGCATTGCAGCGCCAGGCCATTCAACTTCTCCTTAAATATATGACAGTGCAAGACTTGTCTCTTCACCAATTAGTCGAGACAGGAGAATTTGCATTTGGTGAAGAAGGATTTAAACGTTACTTAAAAACGCCAGAAAAAGGCCGCTTAATTTATTCACCGAAAAACTTTTTAGGTGCGCATTTAGTCGCTGGTCAGAAGGCTGCTTTCGTGGGTATGATTGCTAAACAGCTGGCTTATTTTCGTCAAAGTGCACAGCAGCAACTAAATCAAATTGTCGACACTGCGGTAATTGGTCGTCCGGTTAAATTTCATGGAACCAGAGGCGAAGAAGGTAATAAACAAGCACTCGAGATAATGGCTGAAGCTGCCAAAGCAGCGGGTTTTACGCATGTTGAGTTTCTGGAGGAGCCTATTGCCGCGGCTTACAAAATTGAGCCTAATTTAGCCAAGCCGACCAATGTGCTAGTCGTTGATATTGGCGGCGGTACGACTGATATTTGTTGTATCAAGTTGTCACCAGAAAAACGCACCAATCTTAATCGTCAGCAAGATGTACTTGCTGTTACCGGGGCCCGAATTGGTGGTATGGAGTGTGATAAAAACTTAATTGTAAAGTCAATTGCGCCAACAATGGGGCAGGGGCTGAAGATGCAAAATGGACTACCCGTGCCGCCCACTTATTTTTCAGATATGTGTGCTGTCGATGATATTCCAAAGCTCAATCGCTTTTTTTCAGATGAATATGGCTTGGATATCATACAAACTAGGTCAATTACAAAAGAACCTAAATTGTTAGGTCGATTACTAACAGTTCAAGAGGATAAGCTTTCAGCCCGCCTTGTCAATTCATCTCGTTTAGCGAAAGAGATGCTCTCCTCAAAAACGGAAATAACCTTGCCATTACATTATATTGAGCCTGATTATGACGTGGATTTGTCTGTAGAGGACTTAAATCGTTCTATGCAATCATGGCTAAGTCGTGTGAAGCGTTTAGTTGTGGAATGCCTAGAAAATAGTAGTGAAACACCAGAAATGCTCTTCATTACTGGTGGTATGAGCCTATCCCCAATTGTTCGAAAACAGCTAACAGAAGAAATGCTGCCTAATTTGCCCGTAATCGAGGGTGATGCGTTTAACTCCGTTTGTGAAGGCTTAGCGATCCACGCTGCCAGGCTTTAGCATTAAACAGGATTAGCGGCTAGATTCGCGGCCGCTAATCTTTTAGATGCTAAATTTCAGCTGCTAATTCGGCCGCCTGTCGAATAGCTCGTTTTGCATCGAGTTCTGAAGCAACATCAGCACCGCCTATAATATGCACATGCATACCTATGGCTACCAGACTTGATTGCAGCTCTCGCAAAGGTTCTTGGCCAGCACAAACAATAATATGATCAACATCTAACACTTGGGGTTTGTCACCAACGATGATGTGTAACCCTTCATCATCAATCTTTTCATAACTAACCCCATTCATCATTTGTACTTTGTGGTTAATCAGGGAATTACGATGTATCCAGCCGGAAGTTTTACCTAGCCCTTTGCCTACTTTGGTCGTTTTCCTTTGCAACAAATAAACCTGCCTTGGTGGTTCATGTAGCTGTTTTTCAACCAGCGCACCCGGTGTCTTAAATGCTCTGTCGATGCCCCAGTGAGCCAGCCATTTATCTAAATTGGTGGTTAGGTTTTCTTGTTCTACTAAGTATTCAGAAACGTCAAAACCGATGCCTCCAGCACCAATAACCGCTACTTTTTTACCAACAAACTTATGGTCGCGCAGCACGTCAATGTAACTCATGACCTTAGGGTGATCGCTTCCTGGAATAGTTAACAAGCGCGGCTTGATCCCGGTGGCCATTACCACTTCTTCAAAGCCTCTCTGCTTAAGCATCTCTGCGTCAACGCGAGTATTTAAATGAAGTTTAACGCCAGTCACTTCTATACGTCTGCTGTAGTATCGAAGGGTTTCGTAAAACTCCTCCTTACCGGGTATTTGTTTCGCATAGTTAAATTGACCACCAATTTCATTTGCTTGTTCAAACAAGTGTACTTCATGTCCGCGCGCGGCGGCATACGTGGAGAAGGCTAATCCTGCGGGACCTGCACCTACAACAGCAAGTTTTTTAGGAGCCACCACCGACTTGAAGATAAGTTCTGTTTCATAACAAGCCTGCGGATTTACCAAGCAACTCGCGCGTTTTTGCTCAAAGGCATGGTCAAGGCATGCTTGGTTACAGGCAATGCACGTATTAATCTGGTCTGACTCGTTGCGCATGGCTTTCGCTACAAAATCGGGGTCTGCTAAAAAGGGGCGTGCCATAGAAACCATATCCGCATGACCTTGGGCTAGCACCGATTCGGCAACTTCAGGCGTATTAATTCGGTTAGTGGTAATGAGCGGAACACTAACTTCAGCTTTCATACGCTGCGTTATCCAGGTAAAAGCAGCGCGTGGCACCGATGTTGTAATTGTAGGCACTCTAGCCTCATGCCATCCAATGCCTGTGTTGATGAGTGTAGCACCCGCTTTCTCTATTTCTTTGGCAAGGTAGACAATCTCATCCCAAAGCGCACCGCCTTCGACTAAATCTAGCATCGATAGGCGATAAATAATAATAAACTCAACGCCTATTTTCTCGCGCGTTTGTTTAACTATTTCAATTGCAAGGCGAGCTCTATTTTCTAAGCTACCACCGAATTCGTCATCCCGTTGATTTGTGCGCTCGCAAAAAAACTGATTAATTAAATACCCTTCGGAGCCCATAATCTCGACGCCGTCATAACCCGCACTTTTTGCATATTCTGCACAATTGACATAATCTTGTATCGTTTTTCGGACGCCTTTTGAGGACAGTGCTCTGGGTTTAAACGGCGTTATTGGTGATTTTATTCCTGAAGCGGAAACAGCCATAGGATGATATCCATAACGTCCAGAGTGTAAAATTTGCATACATATTTTACCTCCCTCCTTGTGCACGGCATCGGTGATTACGCGGTGCTTTTTGGCATGCCGCGAACTACTCATTCGTCCAGCAAAGGGGGCTACCCAGCCAGCAATGTTGGGGGCGATGCCTCCTGTAACAATAAGGCCTACACCACCTCTTGCCCGCTCAGCATAAAAAGCGGCTAGCTTGTCAAAACCCCCTTTTTCTTCCTCTAGACCTAAATGCATTGAGCCCATTAAGGTGCGGTTTTTTAATGTAGTAAAGCCCAAATCGAGGGGCTCAAGCAAGTGTGGAAAAGGAGAGTTTGTGGCCGTAAAATCTGTTGTCATGATGCTGCCTAAAATCTAAGTTAACAAAAAAGAGGGAGTTTCACTTTTTGGGCAATAAATATTTAATCGTCTTATCTTACATCATTAAAACGGATTAATAGTAAAGCCGTCTTGCTGCAAAAGCGCATGTGCGGTCATTGCTGAAAGCTCTATTTCAACTCCTTCAACAAGTTGCTTAATGTCAATTTCATAAGCAGCAGCAGTTTGACCACATAAAATGACTCGCACGTTATTATTCATTAGTGCTTGCAGTAATGCTTTGTTCGGATTATCTAATTTATGTTGCTTTTGATAAGTTGTGTGATCCAGTAAATCGAAGCTAGCTTTGCCATGAACTACAAGGGCAAGTTGAATGTTTTTTTTATCCACACCTGCGCCAACATGCATATTAATAAAACGCGCTAGACTATCAAATTTTCGGTTTACTTCGCCAGCATCCGCTGGACTTCCTACATCAAATGCAATCATAAATTTTGCTGATTTCGATACCGTATGAGTCGATACTGTGGCACTTTTACCAAAATCAGTTATGACAGGCCCTTCTTTAAAAGATGATAGTTGTGCACTAGCTGTTGCCGATACCATCAATATAAATAGCGCGAGTAAGGTCGTTTTTAGGCGGATAAATTTTTGCACAATAGGATCCTCAAATAGGGTTAGTTGTCCGTTTTTTAACAGTCAAAAATAGACTCGTCGAGTATTTTGCGTTGACTAAATATGAAAACGTCTTTCGTATCATAATACTTTTATCGAATATGTCGAGAAACCCCATATTCGGCTGCGGAGCCATGTCTGTGGGTAGTTCACCACATGTTACCCTATACTTATATACGACACTCAATAATATTCAACTACCAATTGCAATTACAATATCGATACAAAGTGACGGCATATGTGTGATGTAAGTTTTACAAATTAACCGCTAAGGTTTCTAATAATTGCAATACATTAAACAATCACATCCTTAAATTAGTACTGATCAAATAAATGCTAAGAGCTCGTCAAGTTGATGAATTTCAACGTTAGGCAGAACTTGAACGGACTCTTTCTCAATTTGCATTGGCCTATCACAAGCATGCCAAGCGCTAGAAAAACCAGCATTAGTTGCTCCCCAAACATCCTTTTCCAAATTGTCGCCAACGTGCAAGATGCTGCCACGGCTTACGTTGAGATAAGCGGCTGCTTGATCGAACATATGAGCATGCGGCTTCATTGGGTTTTTACGACTGGCTTTGAATGTATGTTGAAAATAGTCATCTATCCCAATTTGTTGGGTATTTACATTACCGTTAGTAATAGCAACTAACGGTAGGCGTTCAGCTAGTTTTGCCAGCAATTGGCATTGGGCTTCACCTACTTTAAAATTGCTGCGCTCAAAATAAAACCAATCAAAGCAAGTTTGCACTGCGTCGGCCAATACTTTACCGCGGTAACCAGACCCCTCTAGTCCCTTTGTTAAGATGATCCGGCGCAAGTCGCCCATATCTGAGAACAACTCAGGATCGTTATACAATGCTTGTTGTTTATACTGTTGCCAATCGTCTCTACTGAGGTGAGACGAATCAGGATATTCTTTGGCAATAAAATTCAATAAGCCTTTTTCAGCTTCAATAATATAGGGCCAATTATCGTATAAGGTGTCATCCAAATCGAAGGTCATAGCGCTAATTTTAGGAGTGGGTTTATAAATAATCACTTCTTCTTCGCCCTTGGGTGTGCTTTGTCATAAATTTGAGAAAGATGCTGAAAGTTAAGGTGAGTATAGATTTGAGTCGTGGATAAGTTCGCGTGCCCTAATAATTCTTGAACACCTCGTAAATCATTACTAGACTCTAGTACGTGAGTTGCGAACGAATGGCGCAATGTGTGCGGACTGATTTGTTGATAAAGGGTTTGTTTTTTAGCCCAATGGTCAAGCCTATTTTGTACTTGTCGGTTGGAAATTCGGGTTTTACGTTTGGATAAAAATAGGGCTTGTTGGTCTGCTGAAGGTAATAGTTTATTGCGTTCAGCAATCCACAGGTTAACCGCAATCTTAGCCTGACGACCTAAGGGTAAACGTCGCTCCTTATTGCCTTTACCAATAACTCTCACTTCATCACCGGCTAAAATATCTCTCAGTTCAAGCCCTGTCAATTCTGATAAACGCATACCACAGCCGTATAGCAATTCAAACATCGCTTTGTCTCGAATATCCAAAAATCCCGTCGCATCAAAGTTCAGTAAACTGCCCATTTCATCGACATTCAATTGTTTGGGCAATGGCTTTGATTGTTTTAAGGACTGAATTGCGGCAACCGGATTGTTGCTTAGATATTCTTTTGTGACCATAAATTCGCAGAAGTTTCGCAACACACTGAGCCGCAAATTGATGGTGCGAGTAGACAGTTTTGCTTTACTGCAGTGCATCAACATCATTTTTATATGATCAGGAGAAAGCTCTGTCCAATTACTGATGTTAAGATCGTTGAGGGCACTGAGTATTTGACGTTGATAGTTTTTACAAGTAAGTTCAGAAAGTTGGCGCTCAACACGAATGTGGTGAATAAAGTCGATAACCCAAGACGCTAATTGAGGTGGAACTTTTTTCGATTCGGCCAATTCATTGAACAAAATTAGCCTTTACTAATAATGAAGTAAACCGGGCATTGATACATTCAGGAACTCCTGAAGTTGCTTTATTAACAACGTGTCCATGTCGGGATCAAAATGAATGGGGTCGGCACTACCAATAGCTAATATGCCTAGGTCGCGTTTATCGCCTAATAGCACTAGAGCGACTGATTCAGCAATGCCATCGCCGAATAAAAGTTGCTTTTCATGCTGATTCAAACGACCAAAAAAGAAATCGGTATCTTTAAAGCGTTTTTCCAGAAATAAACGTTGTTGAATTTCAGGTAAGGCAAAAAGACCTTTAAAAGGTTTAATTGTAGCAGCCGACATATCGAGTTCATCTTGCAAGGTTTCTTCAATAGTATATTGCATTTCAGCAAAATCAGTACAGCGTAACAGGCGCATATTTAGGTCGGCATACACACGATAAATTCGTTCATTTTGCTTAGCAATTGAAATGAGTTGGCTGAGTTTAAAGCTGAGTTGGCGAACTTTTTTGCGAAGCTGACTACCCTGAAGCTCAACAAGCGAGACCGTTCCCTTTTGCTTATGTGGTACTTGGACTCTTTCAGCAACATCCGGGTTTTTAACAAAGAAATCTTTGTTATTCAGAATGTACTCTCGTACTTCTGCTTCCGTGACTGCCTCTGAAGCATAGTCATGTGCTAGCGCTTGAGCAGTAATTTCCTTAACACTTGATTTGTTCATAGCGTTATCTGTCCATCATAAATGTGTTCTGCGGGGCCCGTCATTTTTAATAGACTGTCTTCCCCGTGCCATTTTATAGTTAGTCTACCACCGGGGAGCGAGACATTCACTTCTTTATCTAGTTTGTCTTGCATAATACCTATTGCAACGGCTGCACAAGCACCGCTACCGCAGGCTAAAGTCTCTCCACTGCCGCGCTCGAACACACGTAGTTTTATCTCGCTGCGACTAATAATTTGCATAAACCCAACATTTACGCCTTCTGGAAAACGCTCGTTATGACCAATTATGTTGCCAATGCCAGGGACATCATAATTATCTACATCGTCGACTTCGAGCACGCAGTGTGGGTTACCCATTGATACAACACCGCAGAAAAAGGTATGCTCCTGCTCGCGGATAATATAGATATTTTCCTGTTTGTTGGCTTTAAAGGGAATGCGCTCAGGAGTGAATACTGGACACCCCATATTGACTGTCACATTGCCGTCTTTTTCAAGGTACAGCACCATACGACCAGCTTTGGTACTGACGATAATTTTATTGCGGTTAATTAAGCCTTTTTGTTTCACAAACTTAGCGAAACAGCGTGCGCCATTGCCACATTGAGATACTTCTGAACCGTCTGCATTATAAATGCGATAATGGAAGTCTTGGTCTGGATCGTAAGGGGGCTCTACGATGAGAAGTTGATCGAAGCCAATGCCAAAATTACGATCAGCAAGTTGTTGGATCTTCTCTTTTGAGAAAAACACATTTTGGGTAACGTTATCGACAACTACAAAGTCGTTGCCAAGTCCGTGCATTTTAGAAAAATTTAACAGCATTTTCTTCTTATAATTATTATTATGAGTGTAAGACCTAATCTAGGGTCCTAGTTTACGTAATTTTATGCTCACCTTTCCAGAGATCTTTTAGCTTTTCTCTTTCGCGAACCACAATGGTCTCGGTTTTATCGACCATGATCTCAGCAGGTCTGCAACGACTATTATAATTGCTGGCCATTACAAAACCATAAGCACCTGCACTTCTCACTGCGAGGAAATCACCAGGGACAATCGCTAAGTCGCGATCCTTACCTAAAAAGTCACCGGTTTCACAAACGGGACCAACAACATCATATTTTTGTGCGGCAATATCAAGTCGAGGTTGTACCGGAATAATAGCTTGCCAAGCGCTGTATAATGCAGGACGTAATAAATCATTCATGGCGGCATCGACAATAGCAAAATTTTTCTCTTCACCCTGCTTGAGAAACTCAACTTCGGTAACGAGAATACCGGCATTCGCCGCAATGGCTCTGCCAGGTTCTAAAATAAGCTTGAGATGATCACGACCTTGCATTTTGGCACTCATTGCCGCTGCATATTCATCCGGATGAGGAGGCGTTTCGTCGTTATAAGGCACGCCTAAACCACCGCCAACATCAAGGTGCGAGATCATAATATTATGTTCAGCTAGCTCATCAATTAACACTAGTAAACGTTCTAGTGCGTCAACAAATGGGGTGATGTCAGTTAATTGAGACCCAATATGACAATCCATTCCTTTTACATCTAAATGGGGCATTGCAGCTGCACGTTTATATACACGCAGTGCATCATCGCGTGCAATTCCGAATTTATTTGCTTTTAAACCAGTAGAGATATATGGGTGAGTTTTTGCGTCGACATCAGGATTGATACGAATTGAAATAGGCGCTTTAACACCAAGCTCACCCGCCACATAGTTAATACGGTCGAGCTCTGCATCAGATTCCACATTAAAACACATGATGTTTTGCTGAAGGGCGAAACGAATTTCATGTGATGTTTTACCTACGCCTGAGAACACGACTTTGGTTGTGTCTCCGCCAGCTTCAATAACACGTGAAAGCTCACCTTTGCTAACAATGTCAAAGCCTGAGCCTAATTTAGCCAAAACAGACAAAACACCTAAATTAGAGTTCGCTTTAACCGCATAGCAAATAAGATGGTCATGATTAGCAACGGCATTATTAAAGGCATGCCAATGGCGTTCAATTGTCGCTCTTGAGTAAATATATACGGGTGTGCCGTGTGCTTTTGCAATATCAGCAACAGCAACGTCTTCAGCAAAAAGTTGATTGTCTTTGTAAGAGAAAAAATCCATTTTATCGACCTTCTCTACTGTTCAATTGTTCAGGATTTTCGGCTACGACCTGAGGCGTTTTCTCATTACTGGGTGCTTGCTCAGGAATGAACAACGGGCCGGTTTGACCACAGGCACATAAAAATAGAGTCAGCGCTACACAAAGCACCAATTTTGACATTCGATTCATGGACATAATATAACTGGCTTAATATGCGCTTAACATTGCACTGCAATCACTAAAAATGCAATCTCTTTCTAGGCCTCGAGCTAAATACTTATGCGACTTACCTTACTGAGTTTTTTGCCTACTTCGTCTGGAAATTCAACTTGTTGCCACAGCTGTTGACATATTGTCTCGGTGTCGGACCACTTGCCAGCGATAATCCAGTCGATGAAGCAGTCAACGTTGCTTGGGAAGTTAATTTTTGTTGATAGACTAGTGTTCAGCCACTCTTCAATATCGTCAGTATTTAAGTGGAATAGCGTATCTGAAATACCTAGTTGACGAAGCATAAGTGCGTTTGAGTATTGTTCATATTGCCCTGTTAACGGCTTCATCAGAATTGCTTTACCTATACTTAAGCACTCTGTTGCCAATTCAAACCCTCCATTAGCAATCACTTTTTTGCAGGCAGATAGTGCTTCGTGAAAGCCATTTTTCGATGGTGGGAACCAGTGAATGTTGTGTTGAACATATGGGCGTTGAACTTGAGGATGATAGCAATGAAAACGATTTTCACTAAGCGGCTGTAATACTTGCTGAATTTGTTGTTGGTCTTCGAACGGCAGATAGACTAGCGTGAAATCTGTATTTTTTTCTTTTTTAGAATAGGGCACGCTTGTCTTAGATAGCCCTTTGGGTACAAAGGGAGGAATAATGGCGTGATTAAAATGATACCAATGCACACCTAATGCATATTGGGTTGGGGCGAAATGGCGAGTAAGCCATTTATCGACCAGACTTTGGGCCTCGATTGGCACTGCATAAGTGAATGCTGCCTGATGGCTAATTGAAAGTGAGGGGATATTTTGATTCTTTGCAGCCCATGCTGATATCGGTTCAAAATCATTTAGCACGAGGTCATAAGCACTGAGGTCTAATTGTCTTACGTCGCGCATAAATTCAACTAGCTTTACACTCCTAATAGTTTTAAACCGACGCACAGCACCGCTTTGGGTGACAAATGACAAGCCACGTTTGGTTTGATATTGAGCAAATATATGCATATCAAAATAGGCATCGACATCCCGCCCTGAAAAGAAGTAATCAACTTGCACATCAGCACGTTGACTAAACCCCTCAGCCATAATCCTAGCCCTCGAAATGTGACCATTTCCGGTTCCTTGCACACCATAAAGAATTTTCATAAATAGACCTTACGTGAATATAAGCATGCTGATACTCGCAATGCCGGCACCTAAAATTGCTCCAATAACAACGTCTGAAGGAAAGTGCACACCAAGTAAAATACGAGACAGTCCAACTAAACTTGCCCAACTAAAAGCGATTACACTAAACGTTGGATAAAAACTACTGACAATAGTCGCCATTAAAAACGCGGCAGCCGTGTGCCCTGAGGGCAAACTAAATTTGTCAGAAGGCGTAATGTGAGCATTAAAATTTAGCAGTCTTGCGCTAGGTCGTTTGCGCTTAAAACACTGTTTCAAAATTAAATACATCGGAATTTCTAGCGCGTAAGCCATTAAAGCGGTGTAAAAGAAAAGTACGCCATGGCTGTTGTCTAACCAAAATAGTAATGCACCAAAAAAAATATATAAATGACCGTCACCGGTTTTTGAAATGGCGCGAACACCTTGTATAACTATGCTATTACCTGAAGCTGAATATCGATTGAACCAATAAAAAAGAGCTGTATCTAACTTTGTAATTCGCTGTAGTGTCATACTTTTCTCAAGTTAGTCAAAGACACCATTAACGATACGTTTCAAATATGAATAAATAGTGACAGAACAAAGAAACCTATATGACAAAGATCATTCAACTTTTTTTTGGGTTTCATCTATGTTCAGAAGTGCTAATATAAAAAAATCTTGTTTAAAAATGCCCGAACAAACACGGTATAAAAAACTATTTAAGGAATATTATGGAATACAATACTTCTGACTTATGTGATTTATTCGCTGATAGTGTTGATGTACTTGACCCTATCTTTACCAGTTTTGGTGGTCGATATTCTTATGGTGGAGAAGTCACTACTATCAAATGTTTTGAAGACAAAGGATTGGTTGACCGAGTTTTAGCCACAAGAGGCGAAGGTAAAGTACTTTTGATTGATGGCGGTGGCTCTACCCGGCGCGCTCTGATTGACGCATATAATGCACAGATGGCAGCTGAAAATGGCTGGGAAGGGATTGTTTGTTACGGCAGTGTGCGTGAAATTGATGTGCTCGAAGATTGCGATATAGGTATTCATGCGTTAACGGCCATTCCAGTGAATTCAGCAAGCCGAGAAGTTGGCGACTTGGATATTGCAGTCAATTTTGCGGGGGTTACTTTTCTGCCAGAGGATCATCTTTACGCTGACGGTACAGGCATTATTCTTTCTCCTGAAGCCTTAGACATAGATTGAATTAGAAAAGGGAGCACTTAATCGACAGTTGCTCCCTTTTTATTGTCCAAATTGGTGAGTCTACTGCTTAAATAAGTCGTTCAAATGCGCAGCAATACGCACGCCACCTTCTTGCAATCTTTCAGTCGCTGTTGGTAAATGTTGGTACAAATAATCCCAACTTAAGCGTTCTGTCTCAGGATAAATCGTATCACGAATGGCAACACTTTCTGCGATATAAACCAGCGGATCGATTGTGTTCCAAGCCGCTGATTGCTCTGGTGTAATCTTTTCGCTCAACCAATTAGTCCATTCTGTATATGACAACTGGCGTCTATCAATCAATCCTGAATCCCAAACGCGATGCAAGTTAGAGTCATCCCAGAAAAATTCAACATTTACATCGTTACCGCCCTTGTCAGTGCCATTTCCAGCGTGCAATGGTTGATGTAAATCACCAATGATATGCACAATGAATCGCAGAGCTCGTTGGCGTTCTTTGAGCGGAGCAGTTGCATCTTTCACAATTTTTGAGAATTTTTGCAAGGCAGTGAAAGCGTCACCTTCTTCAGGCGCGCCGACTTCATGATAATGTTTACCTTGTGGCACGGTTACATAATGATATGGTCGAGCTTCTTTTTGCCAAAATTCGTCAGGATTCGAACGCATCTCATCCGCATATGTTGATGCCTCAGCAAGACTTTCGTTTGGCAGTAATTGGTTAATTGCCGCCTTCGCGTCATCCGTTAAATATTGCTCAGCTATTGATCCGGTAATGCGATGGCCAGTTTGTCCCCAAGCATGCACTTGTTGTATTGAACTAACTGCGAGTAGGGCAGAAGCAATCAATAATTTTTTCATAGTTCGTCTCTTGTCTTGATTTTAAAAAGGTTATTTATTCTTAACTGTGAGCGAATAGCCGTTATTATTTGCTATCGTACTCAACGGTCTACTTGTTTTTAATCAACTCCAATCCTTAAATTTCTTCGTCAGTGCGGTTAACAAACTTTGATGAATGCCATTGAAACCACCATTACTCATTACCAAAATTTGATCGCCTGGTTGCGCCTGATTAACGACGGCTTCTACAATATCAATGGTATATTTGTAAAGATATACGGGGGTGTTGCTATTTATGACCAATTCTTGCATCGACCAATCGACATTTTCAGGTTCAAACAAAAATACCTCGTCGGCTTGCTGCCAAGAGTTAGCTAGCGTTTCTTTATGCACCCCCATTTTCATGGTGTTTGAACGTGGTTCAAGTATGGCAATAATTTTGGCATCGCCAACCTTATTTCTAAGCCCCGCTAATGTTGTCTGAATTGCAGTTGGATGATGAGCGAAGTCGTCATAAACCGTAATGTCGGCTACTTGCCCCTTCACTTCCATCCGTTTTTTTACATTCTTGAAGCGTGCTAATGCATCAATGGCATCTATTGTTTGTACGCCAGCATGATGCGCTGCTGCAATCGCCATGATTGCATTACTAACATTGTGGTCGCCTATGAGGCCCCAACTTACGCAACCAACTATTTCATTATTCTGCAATATATTGAATTTACTACCATCTGAATTTATTAATTGGGCACGCCAATCGCAAACCTCGGTATCGCCCACTTTTTGCGTATCACTCCAACAACCTTTATGTATTACGTCCTCTAAATTAGCATCATTAATAGGAGAAATAATGAGTCCATTGGACGGAACACAGCGCACTAAATGGTGGAATTGCTTTTTAATCGCATCCAAGTTTTCAAAGATATCAGCATGATCAAATTCAAGATTGTTCATAACTAATGTTCTAGGGCGATAATGCACAAATTTAGAACGCTTATCGAAAAAAGCAGAATCGTATTCGTCTGCTTCAATCACGAAGAACGGGGATTGCCCAATACGGGCTGAAACACCAAAATTCTCTGGTACGCCACCAATTAAAAAACCGGGACTAAGGCCAATATCCTCCAGTATCCAAGCTATCATACTGGATGTTGTGGTTTTACCATGCGTACCTGAAGCCGCAATAACCCAACGCTTAGTTAGTAGGTTTTCTAATAACCATTGGGGCCCGCTTGTGTAAGGAAGATTGCGATCAAGCACGTATTCAACGGCCGGATTACCTCGCGACATCGCATTGCCAATAATAACTATGTCTGGAATAGGATCGAATTGCTGAGTGTCAAAACCAGCCGTTAATTGAATACCTAGTTGTTCTAGCTGAGTGCTCATGGGAGGATAAACATTCGTGTCTGACCCAGTCACTTTGTGTCCGAGTGACTTTGCAATTGCTGCTATACCACCCATAAAACTACCGCATATGCCCAATATATGTACGTGCATGTTTTTATTAATTTGTATTATATTATTTCACTAACTGTATCAAAACATGGCGAAATGCAACAGCAAGAAATGCAAAAACTAGATACCTAACAACCTGCTATGCAACAACAAGGTCGCAATTTAAACACTTCCCAGTTATAATTTTTAACCAAGCAATACACGGATGAGCATTCTGCATGAATTGTTAGTGCAATATGCGCGTCATAACCGTTTTGGTCTTATATTTAAGGAACACTTGGTAACATGAAACGCTTAAACTCCCAACTTCAACAGGATGGTGCACCACTCGAACTTATCCTTTTAATTCGTACTATCTTAGCCGCTTGCAAAGAAATTTCATTCCGTGTGAGTCAAGGTGCTTTAGCAGGCGTGCTTGGTTCTACCTTGTCTGAAAACGTGCAAGGCGAAACGCAAAAAAAATTGGATGTCATTTCTAATCAAATATTGAAAGATACATTACGAGAGTCGGGTTACGTCAAGGCTATATCTTCAGAAGAGGAAGACACGGTTGTTCCATGTAATCCAGATGGGAATTATTTGGTTAGTTTTGACCCACTAGACGGTTCATCAAATACTGAAATTAATAGCTTAATAGGCACGATATTTTCGATCACGCATGCCCCGCAGTGGATGAAGCCTGATGACCCATCGGCATTTCTTCAGCCCGGCACTCAAATAGTTGCCGCTGGATATGTTTTGTATGGCCCTTCAACAATGTTAGCGATGACTACAGGACGCGGTACTCACTTATATACACTAGATAAAACGCACGGTGGCTTTCTTTTAACCCAAGCCAATGTCAAAGTGCCGGAAGATACCGCAGAGTTTGCAATCAACGCATCGAATCAACGTCATTGGGAAGAGCCAATCCAGCAGTATGTGAAAGACCTTCTTGCCGGTGAAGATGGCCCACGAGAAAAAGACTACAATATGCGTTGGGTAGCAGCAATGGTAGGTGATATTCACCGCGTGCTATGCCGAGGTGGTATTTTTGCGTATCCTTTTGATAAGCGTAATCCAAAAATGCCGGGTAAATTGCGTCTACTTTATGAAGCAAATCCAATGGCTTTCCTAATGGAACAAGCTGGTGGTTTAGCTGATACAGGCCAAGGCCGCATCATGGAAGTTATGCCAGAAGAGATCCATCAGCGCGTACCGACGCTGTTAGGTTCAAAAAATGAAGTACTTGCTTGTAAGAGTTATTACAAGTAAGTCGAATGCCAAATAACATTTACCGCGCCATGCGACCAAACTATTAGGCGCTTTATGTAGATACTCTGCCGATATTTTCTTATACTCTCGGCAATTTTTTTATTTATAGGAAATACCCATGAGCTTGAATGATGTCCCAGTAGGCAAAAACGCACCTGATGAATTTAATGTCATCATTGAAATCCCAGCATATTCTACCCCAGTTAAGTACGAAGTAGACAAAGACACCGGTGTACTTTTTGTTGATCGTTTTATGGCAACTTGTATGCAATACCCTGCAAACTATGGTTATGTAAACCTCACATTGTCTGATGATGGTGACCCAGTGGACGTGCTTGTTATGTCTCCACATCCGTTACTAGCCGGGTCGGTGGTTAAATGTCGTCCAGTGGGCGTATTGAAAATGACTGATGAGTCTGGTGAAGATGCAAAAGTCATTGCGGTTCCCGTATCAAAGCTAACTAAGATTTATGAAGACGTTCAAAACATTGAAGACGTCCCTGGTTTGTTGAAAAACCAAATTGAGCACTTTTTTGCACATTATAAAGATTTAGAGCCAAACAAATGGGTTAAAATTGAAGGTTGGGCTGATCTCGATGCAGCGAAAGCCGAAATTACCTCTAGTATTGAGCGATATAATAAGACGGTTTAAGTAACTTTTTAAGGCTTACGCTTTCAAACTAAGGAGCTCGCACTATGCGGGCTTTTTGTTACTCGATATTTAAGCACTAAAGTTTATACTAATTAACGATGTGACCAATTCATGAGGGAGAGACTGTTGAAAACGAAATTTAACTTCGCGTTGTTATTACTTGGTGTCTGTTTATTTTCAGGCGCTTCGGTGGCCAAAGACGACAAACAGCCCAAAGAGCTATATTGGGAAGACATGGTACCAAAAGATTATGTTGTGCCTCCAAGTGCAATTGATCATAACGGTCAAATGACACAAGTAGAACCTGATGCGCCTTTGCTTCAAGAGTTAAATGGGCAGTTTGTGAAGATTCCAGGATTTGTCGTTCCGCTCGAGGGAGATGCTGATAACATCACTGAATTTTTGCTAGTGCCTTATTTTGGTGCTTGCATCCATGTGCCTCCTCCACCTTCAAATCAGATCGTTTATGTGAAATTCTCTAAAGGCGTTCCTATAGCTAATCTATACGATGCTGTTTGGGTGACGGGTATACTCTCTACCGACGGCTGGAAGGGGGACATAGCGACTGTTGGTTATACGTTAAAGGGACAGGTTGTTACTGAGTTCGAAGGATAGGTCTAGATATTTTTAGAAAGTAAAGAATAACTATAGTTTTGCAAAATTTAAAGGCACAATGGGATAAATATTTTATGAAAACGCATCGAGATTAATTCATTGGAAAAAGCCTTTAGTAACTCAACGAAAGTTGAAATGCTTTTGCGGGAAACCGGTTTTAAGGCACTGATTGTGCTTTCAATGGTCATGTCGGTGGTTGTTTATGTAACATCGCCGAATAACATTTTAATCGCCATCGCTTTTCCAGTTTTTTGGATTTTACTTTCAATAGCTGCACTATATAAACCGATGTATAGCTCACTTTGCGCCAAACTTTGGGTTCTTTTCTCTGTACCAATGGCTATTATGTTAGTACTACTTAATGGTCTTGTCCCAGCCACATTAATCTCTCTAGCTACTATTTTCCCCATAATGTTGACTAAAGGGTATTGGAGAATTGCCTCGGCATCACTCATTGCAAGTTCTACTCTATTAGTCCCCTTCTCGGGAGTCGATTATGAGCTTGCAATCTGGTTGAGGCTATCAGTAACAAATGTATTTATCGCGGTCATGGTATTTTTGCTTGCCTGGTTTTTAGAAAAGGCGTTAGTTGATAGTTTAGATAAATCAGACGCATTGAAACAGGCGCTAGAAAGCGAGCGCAAAGCAGGCGAAGCCCAATCTGTTTTTCTAGCCACTATGTCACACGAAATCCGTACACCTATGAATGGCATTATTGGCTTAGTTGATATTGTTTTGTCGTCTGATATCACCGAGGCCCAGCGACCAAAGCTTGAGAGGGTGAAACGAGCTGGCTCTACCTTAAATAATATTTTAAACGATATACTTGATCACTCCAAGCTTGCTGCGGGCAAACTTATGATTGAGCATGTGCCCATCAGTATCACGCAGGTG
>JBLIKA010000025.1:0-32458 GCA_047637355.1 Glaciecola sp.
ACTACTTGTAATACCTTATCGCCGATATAATGCCCATATTTATCGTTAATTTTTTTAAAAAAATCAAGATCAATATATAAAATTGCATGATGCCTATCAAGGCGATTAAGTTGCTCTGTAAGCTGTGTTAACCGTGTAAAAAAAAGGCTCCGATTCGCAAGTTTGGTAAGAGGGTCGTGGTTTGCTAAATATTCGTGCGCTAACGAGACTTGTTCGGCGTTGCTCAGATTATCTTTTACCCAGCTTATATAACTATTTATTCCCTTTGCGATATGGGTGATTTCATCATCGCCTTGATCGTCAATTTGAATCGATAGATCGTTATTGTCTACACTTTCAGTGAGTAGCCTATTAATATTGCGAATACGCGAAGAAATGTTGAGTGAAATATTATAAGACAGGTAGATGAGAGCTGATATTACCAACACCATTATACTGCTAACCATCATCAAATAACGTTGACTTTGAGCAAGAGTATCTTGAGATTTATATAAGGTATATGAAGCTTGTTCATCAACAATAGCATTAATTGTATTGATTCGTTCAGTCGCTAGTGGAAACCATTTTTCTGGAGCAGGCCCTTGGATATTATTCAACTGGTTCATTTGGCTTATAAAATTATTTTGAATCGTCTCGATTTGAATAGAAATTGGGATTCGCGCTAAGTCCGCTAGGCTTACTTTAGTGTGAAAATCGCTATTGTTAATCAACAGTTCTAGCGTGTTATCAAAATCTTTAATAAACGAATAAATATGAGTATAGGCTTCAATAGTCGCCTTGCCATTGGCATATACCCCATTAAGCGCCCCACGACTTTGGCCTGCGCGTTCTTTTAACCATAACATTGCAACCATACTACTTAGTTCACTGCGTATAGTGGAGTCTTCAACAGTTTTTGTTAATAGATAAATTGTATCGATGGCTTTTTTATTAACTAATGAATAATAAGTAAAGGCGCTTTGTTCATTGCTCAACTTATAAACGTCTTCGCGAACGCCCTTTTTATGTTTAAGTATGTTGATTAGAGAATGCGCATTTGAATCGGTATTTATATTTTGTAAATCGTTCTGGTGTGCCCACATAAAATATTCTAACTCGGCAACAGCTTGGTCGGATTTTTTGCGTTGGGCAAGCATTATATCCTCCCCATTAGTGCCATTACTACCTAAAAACCCTTCCGTTAAGCCTCTTTCTAAAGCATGTTGATGTGCAACGTTATCTAATTTTAATGCAAGCTTTGTAATCGTTTGTGTTTGATAGTTGTTTTTTATTGTGTCGTACAAAAATATACCCTCACGAGTTAAAAAAGCAACCAGCACTAACAAGGGTAGTATTGATAGAGTAAGTAGTTTTAAGTTAATAGAAAAACGAGCAAACAACATCCTTTTGTAACTCCGCTACTTATTAAAGAGTAGATTTTTTAAAACCGTCATTGGTGCTCAAATAATATACGGTTTACCTGGTCGATTCAATACACCATAAGAAATGCGTATAATCTAAAATAGTCGTTTAGAGCATATAACCCCGCCATTTTCCGTTCAGTTACTGATTAGTCAATTTGAATTAGGCCAACGCACTAGCCAAACTGGCAACAACCGTACTACTATTGGGGATGGCGAATTTAAATCGTAGGGTAGTTGTTGTGAGTAAAAAAATTGTTATTGCTGGTGCCGGTATTGGTGGTTTGTGCGCCGCATTAGCACTAGCAAAACGTAAATTTGAGGTCGCTGTTTACGAACGTAATCCTCATCTTGGCGAAGTAGGTGCAGGCTTACAGCTGAGCCCTAACGCCATGCATGTACTACAAGATCTTGGTATAGTAGATGAAGTTAAAGCCAAGGCTTTTAGTCCAGATTCAGCAGTGATGCGTCACTATCAAACGGGGAAACCTTATTTCAGTGTGCCTTTGGGTGATAGCGCCATACAAAAGTATGGTGCAGATTACCTGCATATTCACCGCGCTGATTTACATACTGTTCTGTATAATGCATGTGTAAATATGAACGTAAGTATTCAATTAGGTAAAGCTATTCAGGGTTACCAGCAAACACCACAGAATCTAACAATAAAATTTGACAACAATGACAGTATAGAAGCCGACTTACTGATTGGTGCAGACGGTATTAAGTCAAATATCCAAGCATGTATGCTAGGACAAACACCTGCTGAATTTACCGGTCAAGTGGCTTGGCGTGGGGTGGTAGAGACAAGCAAACTTCCCAAAGGGTTAATTAAACCCCACGCCAATCTGTGGGTAGGGCCGGGCAAACATTTTGTGAGTTATTATCTACGCGGTGGCGACTTAGTCAATTTTGTTGCTGTGCAAGAACGAAAAGATTGGCAGAAGGAATCGTGGAATGAGCCCGGTGATATCAATGAATTGCGTGAAACCTTCGCTGACTGGCATCCCGAGGTTAGCGATTTATTAAGTGCAACCGAGGATTGTTTTCTATGGGCTTTGTTTGATAGACAACCCCTTGACCACTGGTCAGATCGAAAAGTTACCCTTTTAGGTGATGCATGCCATCCCATGTTGCCATTTTTAGCTCAAGGTGCGGCGATGGCCATCGAGGACAGCTATGCTTTGGCTTATTGTTTGGCTTGTGATACCGATATTCAAAATGCGTTGCAAACTTATCAAAATATACGTTTACCACGGACCCGCAAGATTCAACTTAATGCACGTGAAAATGCAGCTTTGTATCATATGAGTTCGCCAATTGAGCAAGCCAAATTAGCGCTAGTTTCGGGACTTTCTAGCATTGGACTCAGCGACAGGATCGCTGCGAACAAACTCGACTCCATTTATGCGTATAATATTGTAGAGAACTTAAATAGATTGTCCAGAATATGAATGAGAGATATTCTTCCTCCCACCGAGACCCCATTTTCTTGATATTACAGCGCTAAGCTTAAACCTTAGTTTAGATATAATAATAACAAGAGTGAACAACTATTTACGGCCTCGGCGTCCCTGCGATTTCCCACGGTTTCGGGGCTTAGGGTCTGCTTCAAAGTTACCATACTCATCATCATCCGTTGAAATTGCTGGTTTCTTTTCACTGGGAGCAAAACCAGAAATAATCTCACGCTCGAACTTATGCCTAATTAAACGCTCAATAGCCTGCAGCTGCTTAGATTCATCGTCACTAAAGAATGAGACCGCTAAACCAGAACTGCTTGCACGACCGGTGCGACCAATGCGATGAACATAGTCTTCTGGCACATAGGGGAGATCGAAGTTAACCACGCAAGGTAGCTGGTCAACATCAATGCCGCGAGAGGCAATATCAGTGGCAACTAATATTGCAATATTTCCGTTTTTAAAACCATCTAAAGCTAGAGTGCGAGCACGTTGCGTTCTGTTCGCATGAATTGAGTCTGCAGTAATACGAGCATTTTCAAGTTGAGATACCAAAATATCAGCACCACGTTTGGTACGACAAAAGACTAACACTTGACGCCAATTATTCTTTTTAATCAGGTGAATCAGCGCCTCACTCTTACGTTCTTTGTCTACAGGGTGTAATTTTTGCTTTATAGCATCGACAGCTTTGTTTGCGGCAGCCACTTCAATCAAACATGGATTGTTTAACATACCTTTCGCTAGCGATTTTATTTCTTTAGAAAACGTCGCTGAAAACATCAAGGTTTGTCGCTTGGCAGGCAGCAGCATTTGAATGCGGCGGATATCGTCAATAAATCCCAAATCCAACATACGGTCAGCTTCATCTAAGACCAATATTTCAAGTTGATCAAAGTTAATCGCTTGTTGATTAAAAAGATCAATCAAACGACCAGGTGTTGCAACAAGCACATCTAAACCACCTTCTAGCTGGAATATCTGTGGCTCGATCCTAACACCACCAAAAACAGCCGCAGAGCGCATATTCATATGGCGGCTGTAGATTTTAACGCTTTGTGCAACCTGAGCAGCCAACTCACGGGTCGGCGTAATGACTAACGCACGAACATGTTTAGAGTGTGGAGTATGACCACCGGACAATAATTGAATCATAGGAAGTGTAAAGCTAGCTGTTTTGCCTGTGCCAGTATGTGCTACTGCCATAACATCACGCTGAGTAAGCACGACAGGAATAGCCTCCATCTGTATCGGAGATGGCGCTTTATAACCTTGTTCGGTAACGGTTTTCAAAAGCTTATCACATAAGCCTAAAGAGCCAAATGACATAGATAAACATTCCTTGGATTAATTAAATTTTTTGGTTTTTCGCATAGTGTATTTTTATAAATTCTACACCTATCTCGGCTCACTAAATATTATCGGCGAACTCAAATTCCCATGCCACCAGCATAGCAAGATTAGATGATAAAGATGTGTAAGAAAAAAGACATGACTTTAGTTCTTATTTTGATAAGACAGACGCCTTTATTCGTTCATTATTTTTGTAAGCTTGGCTCATAGGTATGTTTAGTGAGAGGTCACGGACTTGCCGTGCTTTGATAAAGACTGCGACTTATGTATTTAGTTAAATATTTAGAAAAGTACCCCAACACAACGTTCTAATAAAGTAATACTTAGGGTCAGAGGGTACAGGATTAATGTTTGAGTATAATTACTGTAGTGTTATAGGGTAGCGTATTTTCAATAATCACAAATTTGTCGAAATTAACACCAAATATTGGGTTCAAATGTTGTCTAAATTTTAAGCAAATGTAATATACTTAACAGCCGGAAGATACTTTTAATTATATTGATGGTAATAACGATGTTTTTTGCTTAAGTTTACCTTATGGATTTTAGTTGTATTTTGGTAATTCCAAGTATTTCAAGTATTTCAAGGTTAGTTTCATCTCAGTGGATAAAAAGAAAATAGTTATGATTGCAAAAGGACTTTCTATAAGCGTGGCTGCACTTTTTTTAAGTGGTTGTGTTTCATCTATTGCCAATGACATGACAGATTTGAAAAAATCGAATGTAGGCAAAAAGATATATAATTTTCCTACTGATGTTAAGGTCGACCTCTCGTCAACCTTGGTGGTGAATGGCGAGAACGATAGCAGTGACTTTGTTGTCTCGTGGAACGATGTTAATGCTGACCTGTATCGCGTGCTGTTTTGGGCTAATGATGGCACTATTTATCGTCCTACAACAACGGCCCTGTCATTATCTATTACAGCGGTCATGCGTGCGTTGGGCGGAAGTCTTGTTGTTGAAGCTTATGATACCCTAGGTAACAGTGTGTTTAGTGTCCCGATTTATGTAGAAGCCCTTAAATAACGCTCATTATGACCCTATTGTAAAATGACGATGTCATGCACTTCGACTGATGAATTACATCAATTTTCTTAGATCCTGTTAACATCATTTTGAGCATGAAAGGTAATCTCATCGACGTTAATTCAACTAGAGAGCGCTAATTTGCAATCGTTGAATTACAGCGATAACCTATGTTTTATCTAATTTAATTGATAAAGATAACGTTTCTACTAAACTAAAATTGGAAAAAGTAACATAGATTGTTTTTAACGATTATTACCATGTAAGTTAGTGAATACGGTTTATATTTGGGCACGCGGTATTTAATTTATGATTTACTCTCTGTTCAGGCTCAAGAAACAGTGCTCGCTTTAGAGCAGGAGTAGATGAAACCTTTCTTGATGAAAGGACTTTTACTTATTTATTTATTTATTTATTTATTCTGAATGAATGCACAACCAATAGGCTTTATAAACTAAACATTCCTATCCGTTGCATCAATATACTTTAACGAATCTAAACAAAGGACGTTACCATGGCTCAGACAGTTACTATTAACGGCAAATCATACGAAATTAATGTAGATGGAGCGATGCCTCTGCTCTGGTTTTTGCGTGATAAGCTTGAACTTACAGGCACTAAATTTGGCTGTGGTATGGCTGTTTGCGGAGCTTGCACCGTGCATTTAGACGGCCAAGCAACTCGATCTTGTGTTATTCCTGTTTCAGCGGTCGCGGGCAAAAGTATCACTACTATTGAAGGCTTAGCAGAAAATAATGACCATCCACTACAAAAAGCTTGGCTGAACAATAAAGTGCCGCAATGTGGCTATTGCCAGGCTGGTCAAATAATGAATGCTGCCAGTTTTCTAGCTCAAAATCCGTCTCCAACACCAGAAGAGATCGATACTGCTATGCAAGGTAATATCTGTCGCTGTGGTACCTATCAACGTATCAAAGTCGCTATTTCTGAAGCGGCACTTGAACTTGGCAAGGAGGTTTAATATGAGCATAGAAAACGTAAGTAGACGTAAATTCATTAAGCAATCAGGTTTGGCTGTTGGTGGTCTATGGTTGGGTATTGCATTACCTAATGTTGTAATGGCAAAGCTAGGGTTAGCTTTTGAAGCTGCATTCAATCCAAATGCATTTATTCATATTGCAACCAATGGTGATACGTTAATTTATTGCGGTCGCTGTGAAATGGGCCAAGGTATTAGCACTGCGTTACCTGCTGCTGTTGCCGATGAGTTAGAGGCTGACTGGACTCGCGTTAGCATCAAGCAAGCTGATGGTAATGAAGAACTTTATGGCCCGCAAGCAACCGGCGGTTCGGCGAGTATTCGTGTTATGTATATTCCAATGCGAGAAGCAGGCGCTGCAGCCAAAGCGATGTTGATTGCAGCTGCTGCCAAAAAATGGCAAGTATCAGCGCAAGATTGCTACGCAGATTCTCATTTTGTAATCAATCGTAATGATAATAGTAAACTGTCTTATGGTGAACTCGCTTCGCTGGCCGCAGATATGCCGGTTCCAAAAAACATAAAATTAAAAGCAAAAGCAGATTTTAAATATATTGGCAAAGACCTTGCTCGGCATAATCAAGGCGATATTGTGAATGGTCAATTGACCTATGGTGTAGACACCAAGATGCCAGGTTTAAAATACGCAGCAGTTGTTCATTGCCCCGTATTTGAAGGTAAACTCAAAAGTCTAGATAAGACCGCCGCATTAGCAATGGCCGGCGTAGAAGCTGTCGTAGAAATTCCGAGAATGGAAGTGCCATTTGGCTCAATTGGTGGAGTTGGTGTCGTTGCCGATAATACTTGGACTGCACAACAAGCAATAAAGAAATTGGTTATAGAATGGGATTTAGGTCCTAATAAAACATATGATTCAAAAGCTTATAAACTGCAACTGGTTAAGAATGTAGAGTCACCTGCGCAAAAAGCAGCGGAGCGAGGTGATATTGAGCAAGCATTTGCTAATGCCAAACATAAAGTCAGCGCTACATACACGGGTGGACATCTTTCTCATTCACCAATGGAGCCTAACGCGAGTGTGGTTTGGGTGCAGGAAAACAGTTGTGAAGTGTGGGCAGCAACCCAAAGTCCCGCCGATATACAGAAAGTATTGGCACAATATCTAGGTCGCGAGCCAAAAGATATTTTAGTTCATGTAACAATGGCCGGTGGTGCGTTTGGTCGCAAATTTAAATGCGATTACGTGCAAGAAGCGGCAGCCTTATCCAAAGCTGTTAATGCACCTGTGCAATTAACATGGTCACGAGAAGAAGATACTCGCACTGGTTACTATCATTCTATTAATGCTCAACATATTGAAGCTGCTATTGACGAAGACGGTAATGTTTCTGGCTGGCTGCACCGAGCTGCCTTTATGCCGATTGCGTCTTTATTCGATGATCAAGTCGAGCGTGCGCCAGCTGGCAGTTTAGGTGATATTTTTAATCATCCATTTGGTATAGAAAATATTCGAACGGAAACGGGGGAGGCCAAACGGCATACTCGTATTGGTTGGTATAGAGCTGTTTATGCTATTTTCTATGGTTTCGCTTTTGGAACATTCGCCGACGAAATAGCGAATAAAGTAGGCAAAGATACGCTAACGTTGTTGAACAATATTTACGATAACAACAACGATCCAAAACAAGAGATTCAAGTGCGACGTTCTAAAGGTGCACTTGCTCTAGCCGCAGAAAAATCAAAGTGGTTCTCAAGAGATAAATTGCCTAAAAATCAAGGAATAGGCATAGCTGTGCATTATAGCTTCGAATCTTATGTCGCTATGGCAGTGCTCGTTGAGGTTAACGGTGATGATATAAAAGTACTCGAAGTCGATTGCGCTGTAGATTGTGGACAAGTATTAAATATTGACAGCGCGACAGCTCAAATGGAAGGTGCAGTGGTTATGGCGACGTCGCTTTCGTTGCGCACGGAGATTGTATTCAGGGAAGGTGCCGTAGTGAATTCAAACTTCCATAACTATCCAGTACTCAGATTCGATGAAATGCCAACAGTACGAGCGCATTTTATTGATAACGGTGATAAACCAACTGGACTTGGAGAGCCAGGTTTAGGTCCATTCCCTGCAGCCCTCAGTAATGCTGTGTTTGCCGCTTCAGGCAAGCGATATAGGGATCTCCCTTTTAAGCCCTCTACTATCTAAGCAAAAGGACACCTAGTCCAAGTTGAAGGTAATACTTCAAAGTGGATTAGGTGTTTATGTTGTCTACAGTTCAAATGTGAGTGGTGATATTAAACTTCATATTAAGCCTTGTTATTGGTATGCAAAATTGTCATTTGCTCCCCGCGGACGCTCATATTTTTCCTCTTAACCTTGAACCTGCTAAATCACTAGTTATGTAAATCAGAGTCAGCGAACGGTTGATTGTTGTAACATCGCTTTTTCAAAATATTCAAACTACACTTGCGATATTATAATTCGACAAGTGGACCTGAAATGAAAGTCATATCAATTGTATTTATTGTCTTATTCCTTAGCTTTCCAGTTGCAGCTGAAAAGCCAAGAGCCAGAGATTTAGGTATTCCATTTGTGGGTGAAACTGGTTTATATAATGCACTGACGGATGTTCAGGGCGTTGAAGTAGGCTACAGCACCATCATTTCAGGTTCAGGTGAGAATATAGCGGGGAAAGGACCAATACGCACCGGCGTAACGGCCATATTTCCAAGAGGCAAAAAATTTAGCCCCGTTTACGCTAATTGGTACAGTCTCAATGGTAATGGTGAGATGACGGGAACTACTTGGGTCACTGAGTCTGGTTTTTTAGAAACGCCCATTATGATAACAAATACCAATAGTGTTGGTATTGTTAGAGATACTATTCTTAAGTGGTATGTGGATACTGATTGGTACAAAGGCGAGGATTGGTGGTATACATATCCAGTCGTTGGCGAGACATATGATGGTTTTTTGAATGATATATATGGCTTTCACGTAAAGGAGAAACACGTCCTTGAAGCCATAGCTAATACCCAGATTGGAGCAATTGCAGAAGGCAATGTTGGTGGTGGTACTGGCATGATGTGTCTAGGTTTTAAGTGTGGAACAGGAACATCATCCAGAGTCGTAACAATTAAAAATAAAACATATACCATTGGCGTGCTTGTTCAAGCTAACTTTGGTAGTAAGCGCAATCTAACCATTGCCGGTGTTCCCGTTGGTCGAGAATTAAAAGATACCAAAAGTGAGATTTTCAACGCGCCACCTAATTCTAGGCGCCAAGAGGGTGATGGTTCAATCATCGTGATTTTAGCAACGGACGCACCTCTCTTACCTCATCAACTAAAACGAATAGCACAACGAATTCCATTGGGTATAGCTATTACTGGTGGTCGCGGTAGTAATGGTTCAGGAGATATATTTCTAGCATTCTCTACGGCCAACGAAAACGCATTTAATCGTGATGCAAACACGAGCGTTGAAACATTCCCCAATGACTTAATAACACCTTTATTTGAAGCTACAGTTCAAGCGGTTGAGGAATCTATTATAAACGCGATGGTTGCAGCTGAAACGATGACTGGCAATAACGGAAATACGTCATATGCGATCCCGCATGACAAACTTGTCGATGTATTGAAGAGATATAAGGTTATCCACTAACTTTACTGGAGCATAATAAGAGCGAGCGCAATGCTTGGCACTCGCCTTAAGAATGCAGGTTACTCTGAGACTCAAAACAACACCTTGAGTTATTAAATAAACGTAGATATCACTTATCTATGCGTTTCTTTTTACGCTTAAACAAAGCCTTAAATAGGGCAAAGTGGTATTTATAGTGGTCTGAGCAAATGCAATAGAGCCGATAACAGAGAAAAATAGAATGGATATTATCGAAGCATTATTTTCAACAACTTCAGATTAACCAACGGTGTTTCATGATTGCAACCTAAGAAAAGCTTATTGCAAACTACCTATCGGCGATGGAAGAAGTACACTAATAGACTGCAAATTGACGCTCTCGATTTCTTTCGTATAACTTTAATAATACACTAGGTAAACTAGGCAGCAGTTCCGCACGCTAGTATATAAATAATCTTGGAGACATCTATGCAACAAGCATCCCCAACTTGGGTTACTCGCGCACTTGATAAAGTGGAGCGAGTAGGCAACAAATTACCTGATCCGGCTATAATTTTCTTTATCTGTTTGGTGGTTATCTGGGTATGTTCCGCCATATTTTCCCAAATGACTTTTGATGCTTTAGACCCGCGTACGGGCGAAGCCATTGAAGTTAAAAATCTATTAACCGGCGCGGCAATGGCCGATTTCCTGAGCCGGATGGTTGGCATCTTTACTGGTTTCGCACCACTGGGCGTGGTGCTCGTTGCTATGTTGGGTGTTGGTGTTGCAGAGCATAGTGGCTTTATCAGCGCAGGCTTGAAACGCATGTTAGATTCAACCCCTAAGACACTATTAACTCCTATGGTCGTGCTAGTGGCCATTGTTAGTCATACCGCTACCGATGCAGGTTATGTTCTTGTAATTCCACTTGCGGGTGTCATATTTTATGCAATGGGCCGGCATCCTCTTGCGGGTATTGCTGCTGCATTTGCTGGTGTTAGTGGTGGTTTTTGCGCTAACTTTATTCCATCTGCAATAGACCCTCTACTTCAATCATTTACCCAAGCGGCTGCCCAAATAATTGACCCCCAGATTCAAATAAATCCGTTAAATAACTGGTTTTTTAACTCCGCATCAACACTGCTAATTGTAGGTATCGCTTGGTATATAACAGATAAGGTTATTGAACCCCGCTTGCAAGATGTAGAAGTGGACGGCGATCCGAACGAAATTCCTCGATTTGACGAATTATCTGCGAAACAAACCAAAGCACTTCGCGTTTCAAGCTTAGTAATGTTGCTTGGAATAGGCGTATTAATTGCCGTTCTCATTCCAGAGACATCACCAATGCGTGATACTAATGGCGAGCTGACCAGCTTTTCAGCACCAATTATGCAGTCTATTGTACCTTTAATTTTCCTTCTGTTTTTATTACCCGGTGTGGTCTATGGTTTTATGTCAGGCACGTATACTACCACTAAAGATATGATTGATAGCATGACTAAGGCGATGCAGGGAATGAGTTACTATATTGTCATGGCGTTTTTCTGTGCGTTATTTATCGATGCTTTCGGCAAGTCAAACCTTGGCGCGTTGATGGCTATCAATGGTGCTGAGTTTCTTAAAGGAATGTCACTACCGCCAATGATAACCATTGTAGGCATCATATTTTTAACCGCTTTTGTGAATTTATTCGTTGGTTCCTCATCAGCTAAATGGGCATTATTAGGACCGATTTTCGTGCCTATGCTCATGCAACTAGGAATTTCGCCTGACTTAACGCAAGCCGCGTATCGTTTAGGCGATTCTTCTTCGAATATTATTACGCCGCTTATGCCTTACTTTCCATTAGTTGTGGTGTACTGTCAGCGTTATGTTAAATCGACAGGTATTGGCACATTATTATCGTTAATGCTGCCATTCAGCATTACCATTTTGGTGGCATGGACGATATTTTTACTGGTGTATTGGGCAATTGGTATACCCTTGGGTATCCAATCAAGTTATATTTATCCTGCGGGTTAATGAGCAAACATAAAATGGTAACAGGCTTATTACCTTTTAAATGTGTTTGCTAATTATCACAACAGCAATAGGCGCAATTGTAGTAAAAGGTTAAAGTGGGTAAGAAACGCTGATTTATTTCATAAATCAGCGTTTCTTTATTATTATTGCAAATTAATTCATATTCAACTTGAAGCTGAGTTGATAGTTTGTTAAAAAGTCAAACAACACTATGTTTCCGGTATTTTCTATTGTAAACAAAAATTTACATCTTGGTTTGGTAGTAAAGTTATCTATATTTTTATGCCTTCTCTTGCTGTTTCCGTCTCACGTTTAACGTCTCATCCTTTTCTTATAAAGAGTAAAAAAATGCAAAAAGATACACTTAATAATATTCACGTTTCTTCGGAAGAAGTATTGGTCACTCCTGATGAACTGAGCATTGAACTTCCGGTAAGTGAAAAAGCTTTACAAGGCGTTATTGAATCTAGAAAAGTCATTTCAGATATTATTCATGGAGAAGATCATCGCCTGTTAGTCGTGTGTGGCCCATGTTCAATTCACGACATTGATGCGGCAAAAGAATATGCGTTAAAGTTAAAAAACTTGCATGAGTCCTCCAAAGACACTCTTTATATTGTTATGCGTGTTTATTTTGAAAAGCCACGCACAACGACAGGCTGGAAAGGCTTGATTAATGACCCTCATCTGAATGATACGTTTGATATTGAAACCGGTTTGCGCAGAGCAAGAGCGTTACTTATTTGGTTAGCTGAATTAGGTCTGCCGGTCGCAACTGAGGCATTAGACCCAATTAGTCCACAATACTTAGGCGAATTGTTTAGTTGGGCTGCAATTGGTGCAAGAACCTCTGAGTCGCAAACGCACCGTGAGATGGCGAGTGGCCTTTCAATGCCAGTTGGATTTAAAAACGGAACGGATGGCTCACTGAGCATCGCGATTAATGCACTTCAATCTGCAGCATCAGGGCACAGATTCATGGGTATCAACAAGCAAGGTCAGGTGAGTGTGATAAAAACTCAAGGTAATCCTGACGGCCATATTATTTTGCGCGGTGGTAAACAACCCAACTATGATTCAGTCTGTGTGGCTGATTGTGAGTCTGAGTTGAGCGATGCCGGCATTAACTCAAGCCTTGTAGTTGATTGCAGTCATGCCAACAGCGCAAAAGATTATCGCAGACAGCCTTTGGTTGCTCAGAATGTTGTTAATCAAATTTTAGAAGGTAATCAATCAATAATTGGCATCATGCTGGAAAGTCATTTACATGCCGGAAACCAAAGTTCAACGGGTAAAACGCTCAGCGATTTAGACTATGGCGTGTCGATTACGGATGGTTGTATCAATTGGCAACAAACTCAAGATTTGATTTTACAAACTCGTGATAGGCTAATTACTGTTTTATCAATGCGCAAAACAAAGCGTTTAAACGCATAAAACGGGTATGTCAGAAATCAATAAAACACTAACTGGGCTGCGTGAGCACATTGATGATGTAGACAGCCAA
Organism: Glaciecola sp.; assembly: GCA_047637355.1. Classification (GTDB taxonomy): domain Bacteria; phylum Pseudomonadota; class Gammaproteobacteria; order Enterobacterales; family Alteromonadaceae; genus Glaciecola. Next base: position 13,361 of record JBLIKA010000025.1, read on the forward strand.
CTGATACAGCTATTAAAGCTCAGAAATGAGCTTACTAGTCAGGTGGGTCAAGTTAAAAGCAAAACTGGTATGCCGATATATGTACCAAGTCGAGAATCTGAAATGATTGCGGCGCGGCGCCAACAAGCCGAATCGATCGGCTTGTCGCCTGATTTGGCTGAGGACGTGCTACGCAGAGTGATACGTGACTCTTACCTCAGCCAACATGCCAACTATCGTTGTATCAACCCAAGTATTAATAAAGTGGTTATTATTGGTGGTGCGGGTGCCTTAGGTAAGGTGTTTGTTAAACTCTTTGAGCAAAGCGACTACGTGGTAGCAACCTTAGAAAAAGATGATTGGGTTCGAGCGGAAGAGATTTTTGACGGAGCAGGTTTAGTTATTGTTGCAGTACCGATAAAGCTAACCGTCTCTGTTATTCAACTTTTATCTGCTTTGCCCAAACAGTGTATTCTTGCCGATATTACCAGTGTAAAGAATGAGCCATTGCAAGCGATGCTCAAAGTGCATGAGGGACCTGTCATTGGCTTGCATCCGATGTTCGGTCCTGATAGCCCTGGTATGATTAAACAGGTAGTTGTCGTGTGTCACGGCCGCCAGGCTGATGAATACGAATGGCTATTGGAGCAAATGCGAACTTGGGGTGCAGTGCTGCATGAATCCTCTAGTACAGAACATGACAGCGCAATGGCATTTATTCAAGTTATGCGACATTTCAGTACTTTTGTGTATGGCCAACATCTGAAAGAAGAAGATCCCAGTTTGGCATCCTTGTTGATGTTCAGTTCGCCAATTTACCGCTTAGAATTAGCTATGGTAGGTAGACTTTTTGCTCAATCACCTGAATTGTATGCAGATATTATTTTTAATAATGAAGAAAGCTTAGCGCTGTTGAAGCGTTTTCATGCTCGATTTGGAGAAGCGCTAAAGCTTGTCGAGAACGTTGATAAAGCATCTTTTGTTTCTCAATTTAATGAAACAAAGTTGTGGTTTGGTGACTATGCAGAGCAATGCTTAATAGACAGTAAGCAGCTATTACTGAAGGCTGACGATAGTCAATTGTTGAGGAAAACTTAATTGACTGCGAGTTAGTTATGTTACGCCAGCATTAGACCTCCATAAGTATTAGATTTACCTCAGCATTAAAATTACCGCATTAGTAAACTTAACTTCCCCATTATTGGCGGAGCTTGCGTTTAGGCTTATCTAAAGTGAGCCTAAAGCCCGCGCATTAATAACAGTTAGACGTCGCAACATGCATTGCCTTCTTGAATCGGCGGACATTTCACTGTGCCATATGAGCAGTACACACAGCAATCACCGCTAAGGGGTTTAATCAAATCCTTACATGAGGTGCATTGGTAAAAGAATTGGCAGGCGTCAGTAGGCATTATCTCTGCCTGACTATGCTGACAATGTGGACACGTTATGGTGGAGTTAAGCTCTATTTTTGACATCCAAGCTACCTTGACCTGTGCGGCCTTTGCGAGTTGACTTATTATAAACATGTGCTGGTCTAGTAACGTCATGAACTGTATTTACGTTATCTTTAATTTGCAGATGCAGCAAAAAAATAGTTAGCCGAAATCTAAGGTAAGTCTGCCTCTACCGGCTTAATCCTCGCAGCGGGCGACATGAAGTCGAAATAGCCAAAAGGCTATTCCATTAGTGCGTTTACGGCAGCGACTTTAGTTGGGCTGACTTCCTCAACCGGATAACAGCCTAACACTTTAAAGTAGCGAGTCATTCCACGCAGGGCTTCCATTGCATTTTGCATGGGTCCATCAGTGATATTACCTTCAACATCTAAGTAAAACATTTCTTCCCATGGATTACCTGTGATAGGTCGAGATTCTAGCTTAGTCATGTTGATTTTGTTTTCTTTCAACACAAGTAAAGCCTCAACTAAGGCACCGGGTTGTTGAACTGTCGACATAATTAATGTTGTTTTTGCTGGAACTTGCAAAGGAACTGTCACTGAATCACTGGCCACTACAATAAATCGACTGTGGTTTTCTTTCTGATTAGCTAAGTTTGATTTGATTGCTTTCAAACCATACAAAGTGCCGCCAGCTTCGCTGCCAATTGCGGCAACGTCACCTGAACGTAATTCATTCACGATAATCATTGCGGCAGAAGTGCTGTCACAATGCTTCACTTCAATATTGCCTAATTCAGCTAAAAAATGACTGCATTGAGCAAATACTTGTGGGTGTGCATAAAGTGTTTTGATTTTATTTATTTCAACACCTTCTGAAACCAAAAGGGCATGCTTAATTGGGTGAGTAAGTTCGCCAACAATGCTTAAACGCGTATGTTGTAATTGGTCGTAAACCTCATTAATACTGCCAGAAGATGTATTCTCAATAGGCAGAACCGCATAGTCAGCTTCACCTGATTCCACTTTATGGATAATTTCAGCAAAGCTTTGGCAGCCTATTTCTAGCAAATCTCCTGGGCGTCTTGAAAAATACTTCTGTGTAGCGAGGTAACTGTAAGAGCCTTTATCACCTAAAAATGCCACCCGATTAAGTGGTTTCTCGCTACCGGGATTGGCCCAACGCGCTAACATTGCTTGTTGGTTTAGTACTGAATCTTCAATAATGACATGAAATAACTTGGTTACGTAATGAGGGTCTAAGCCTTCACTCTGACCTTGTTTAATTAGGCGAATAAGCAGTTGCTCTTCTCTTGCCTGGTCACGCACCGGAATTTGGTTTTTAACTTTTGTTTCTGCAACTTGATTGGTTAGCCCCTGACGAGTGGCTAATAAAGAAAGTAAATCTGAGTCAAGTGACGTAATCTTTTTGCGTATTTCTTCGAGTTCTTGTTTGGGCACTTCAGTTCCTTCGAGTAAACGGTTAATGCCAAATGTTTGCTCACGAAAGCTATTTGGTTCAAGTAGTTTGGTTCATGTAGAGAGTTTCGAATATACACACCATCATGAAATGTAAGTAAGTGGCCGCGTACTGTCAATGGATAAAAGGAGAAATTGCCGTAATATCCACATTTTGGGCATTAAATATCCTACTCTATACGTCAGAATCCAATAATCTTACTAACATTGCTTTTACTTCATCGGATTCGAACGGTTTATCGCATAGCGCGTTTACACCAGTTTGTTGTATATTCGCCATTTTCGGGCTAGATGATGACTCAGACGTAACCATGATAATCGGTATATGAGTGGTCGATGGATTGAATCGAATAAACTCAGAAAGCTCTCGGCCGTCCATTTCAGGCATATTATAATCAGTAATAACTAAATCGAATTCGTTATCTTTTAACATAGTGAGTGCATGCGCGCCGTTTTCGGCCTCCATGAGCCTTGTTAACCCCATCCCCTCTAATACTCTGCGAATATGATTTCGGGCTAAACGGCTGTCATCAACCACAAGCACGCGCACATCATGTGCATCAAAATAGTTTAAATTAATTTCTTCGATATTGATGAGTTGTAAACTCGCGTTTAGGCCGCGGGATAATTGAATCTGCTCAAACGGCTTTGGAAGAATAGCAGCAACACCCGCTTGTTTAAATTCGTCAAGTTTGTTGATGCTATTTTCGCTGCTCACTAGCATAAATGGCATCGATGCATTAGCGTCATCGTCTTTGATAAACGTTAAAATATCTAAACCACTCCCGTCTGACAAGTACATCGTACTTACCACCATATCTGCACCATGCGCTTTTAAAGAAGCTTGGGCTTGTGCGACGTTTTGCACAACATCAACTGTTTGCACGTTTTCTGCGAGAAGCATTGCTTTAATGATCTTGCTCTGGGTATCAGACGGTTCGACTAATAATATGTGCAGATCAGATATGGAAAGTTTATGCATTACTTAGTTATCTCTCAAAATTCAGCCGCCTGCTAACTTGACGCGCTTTCCTTTCGTTTCTAAAATTTGTTTAAGTTTATCGCGCACATCGCCCTGGATTTCGATGCTAAATCCTTTCACTGCGCCACCGCAACCACATTGTTTTTTTAGCTCCGTGCATAATTTTTTGAGATCAACTTCGCTCATTTCGAGGCCATCGATAATACTCATGCCTTTGCCTTTGCGGCCTTTAGTTTCTTTTCGTATTCTTACAATTCCATCACCCTTTGGTGCGTTTTGTAAGCTAACGGTTTTATCTTTTATTCTACCTGTATCGGTCGAATAAACTAATCTTGACTCATTCATTCGATAAAAAGCATATATTAGTCCCAATTATGTAGTTCGAGTATATCCTATGGATCTCATCAAAGCTATTTTGGCTAATTAAAGCTATTTTTGTGATCCCTAGTTGCAATTGAGAACTATTATCAACTAACATGTATTTACATCATTCATAAAGTTTAAAGGAAAGGGAAAAAGTGGCCTTAATTATTTCTCGTTTGTTGGTTTTATTCCCATTAGTCATTTTCTCTGCACACAGTGTCAGTGCCGAAGTCAATGTGTATTCTGCGCGCAAAGAAGCGTTGATTAAACCTATTTTAGATGATTTCAGTAAACAAACTGGCATCAAAGTGAATTTGATTACGGGCGATGCTGATGCATTAATTTCAAGAATGAAATCGGAAGGGCAGTTTAGTCCCGCAGACGTTCTTATAACGACGGATGTTGGTCGTTTGGTAAGAGCAAAGCAACTCGGTGTCACTCAAGTCAACGCTGATGAAAGCATTATAAAAAATGTACCTTCCTATTTGCGTGATGATGACTTGCATTGGACTGCACTCACATTGCGTGCGCGCCCAATTATGTATGCCAAAGGCCGCGTTGACCCTGCGTCATTATCAACCATGCAGGCATTAACTAAGAAAGAATGGAAAAACCGGATTTGTATCCGTTCATCCAATAATATTTATAATCAATCTATGATTTCAGGCATGATTCAAACTCAAGGTGAGGCGCAAACGTTGGCATGGGCGAAAGGCCTTGTTGCTAATTTTGCGCGAACGCCAAAGGGCGGCGATCGTGACCAAATAAAAGCGGTTGTTGCCGGTGAGTGTGACGTTGCTATTGCTAACACTTATTACTTAGCGGGTATGCTAAATGCTGAAGACGAGGATACTCGACAAACGGCTCAGCAGATTGCCGTATTTTGGCCAGACGAGGAAACTATTGGTACACACGTTAATATCTCAGGCGCAAGTATTGCCAAATATGCTAAAAATGTAGACTCTGCTAAAGCACTTATCGGTTTCATGTTAACGGATGAGGCCCAGGTTTGGTACGCTGAGACAAATCATGAATATCCGGTCAAAAAGGGCATAAAATGGAGCCAGACTCTGCAAGATATGGGCACATTCAAAGCCCAAGAAGTATCATTATCAAAAGTGGGCGAGACCAATGCAGAAGCGCTTATGTTGATGGACAGCGCGGGTTGGCGTTAATCGATTGATAAAATCGGCATTTAAAGGTTCTGCCTTTACAGTATATTCAGTTTTGGCAGGTCTTTTATTAGGCTTGCCGATTTTTGTTATATTTTTCAGTTTTTTCTATTGGGATAATGCCATTTGGCAGCATCTTTCTACCACGGTTCTTCCGAAATATATAAGTAACAGCGTAATTCTTGCTTTTGGTGTTGGCTTCGGCGCAACAATATTAGGTACGTACCTAGCTTGGTTAATTGTCAATTACCATTTTTACGGGCGTCGCTTAATTCAGTGGATGGTATTACTGCCACTCGCCATGCCAGCATATATCATTGCTTACACTTACACTGGCTTACTCGATTTTGCTGGGCCTATACAAACTCTCATTCGCGATACGTTCGATTTAACCGCACAAGACTACTGGTTTCCAGAAGTGAGATCGTTGTCGGGTGCAATCATACTAATGTCCTTAGTGCTTTACCCATACGTCTATATACTTGCTAGAACGGCTTTTTCTGAACAGTCGCAAAAATACCGTGAAGTAAGTCAACTTGCTGGGGTTTCTCCCCTCAAACACTTCTTTAAAGTCGCACTACCTCTCGCTCGCCCTGCAATTATGACGGGGGCTGCTTTAGCCATGATGGAAGCACTCGCCGACTTCGGTACTGTTGAGTATTTTGGTGTTAGTACTTTCACTACAGGTATCTACCGGACTTGGTTTGGTATGGGCGATATCAAGGCTGCGTCTCAGCTTTCAGGTTTCCTGTGTTTGTTTGTTTTCATTCTGATAATGATAGAAAGAATGAGTAGACGAGACTCGCAAAACTATTCATCTAGGCAAGGTAAATCAGCGCAGGCCAAACAAGTAAAAGGGCTCAATGGCGTACTCATATTTTTGCTTTGTAGCCTACCCGTAGCATTGGGTTTTATTATTCCATTTGCACAATTAGCGACTTGGGCATTACGTTTTTCAGATTTATCAAATCTGGCTGATTACCCTGAATACGCCATAAATTCGGCGATGTTGGCTAGCATTGGGGCGGTGGTTATTGTTGTCATGGCATTGTTATTTAGTTATGCAAAGCGACTACATCCTTCTAAAACAGTCAGCGGATTTATTCAGTTAGTATCCCTGGGATATGCTCTACCGGGCACCGTTATTGCCATTGGTGTAGTAGTGCCTCTTGGATGGTTAGATATAAAACTCAATGTATTTACCAATATGTGGTTTGATTTCCAGCCCGGCTTAGTGTTCTCAGGTACCGTGTTCGCTCTTATCTTTGCGTATGCTGTTCGTTTTATGAGTGTTGCCTTAAACAACACTGAGGCAGGTATTCAACGTATCAGGCCCAGTATGGATGAAGCATCAAAAGTATTGGGTGATTCGTCATTCCAGCGCCTGTTCAGAATACATATCCCATTATTAAAGGCGAGTATCTTGAGTGCTGGATTACTTGTATTTGTCGACATACTCAAAGAACTACCTGCCACACTCGTGCTACGGCCTTTTAATTTTAATACCTTAGCGGTTAAAGCCTTTGAATTAGCCTCAGATGAGCGCTTGATTGACGCGGCACTACCGTCAATTACTATCGTTTTAGTGGGCATTTTGCCTGTTATCATACTTACCAGAACGCTGGATGGAATAGACCGAAAAAATGCTTGATATAACTAATCTATCGTTAAGTTACGGCACACAAAAAGTGCTAAAAAATCTGACAATTTCATTACAGCAGGGTGAAATAGGCTGTATTTTGGGTCCCTCAGGTTGTGGTAAAACTACGCTACTACGCGCAATTGCAGGCTTTAAGTCTGTGCAGGCAGGTAGCATTAGTATTAATGACACCTTAGTTAGTGATGCTAAACAGCAAATACCGGTGGCAAAACGCAAAATTGGTGTGGTATTTCAGGATTTCGCTCTATTTCCACACCTGAGCGTGCTTAAGAACGTTGCTTATGGTTTGAGTAAATTATCAACGTCACAAGCACATAAACTCGCTGGAGAAGCTATCGAGTTGGTCGGTCTGAGCGACGTTAAAAGCAAATACCCGCATGAACTCTCCGGCGGTCAGCAACAGCGCGTTGCTATTGCAAGAGCGATTGCTCCTAAACCTGATTTGTTGTTGTTGGATGAGCCATTTTCAAGTTTGGACCCAGACTTAAGGGAGCGTCTGTCGAGTGAAATTCGCCATATTATTAAGCAACAAAATATAACCGCGTTATTAATTACGCATGATCAAACAGAAGCGTTTGCGATGGCTGATAAAATAGGCGTCCTGCACGAACAACAATGCCAACAGTGGGGCACTGCTTACGATTTGTATCACGAACCCGCAACCGAGTTTATTGCCGATTTTGTCGGCGAAGGCGTTTTTATTTCAGTCAAAGTAGTGGCTTATGAAAATGATACGGGAAGTACAATCGAACCTACCGACGACAAGCTTCTTTGGCTTGAAACACAGTTAGGCCGCTTTCTTCTTCCACAAGAGTACATAGTTAACGGCACATTTAAAGCGGGTGATACCGCTAAAATGCTAGTTAGGCCTGACGATTTAAGACATCAGGACGAAAGCGTCTTAAAAGCCAAGGTAGTAGGGCGCTCATTTCGTGGTGCTCACATACTGTATCGATTGTCTTTGAATGACACCGAACCGCTGCTATGCTTAGCGCCTAGCCATCATGACCATAAACTAGGTGAATCATTTGGTATTCACCTAGAAGTAGAGCACGTGATTTGCTTTCCCAATTGATTATCGAGCGGTTATTCAAGACTGATTGAGCTGTTTTTGTGACAAAGACATGGGATTGGCGGAGCGCATTAGTCTGTTTTTTGACAGGCCATATTGTTTAGCTCTGTTCAATTGATGACCTAAACACGGATTAACTCACCTATTCCCCTAATTAGTTACCGAATATATTCATTCAGTCGTTTAGAATCGGCATTGTTTAGTTTATAATTTCGCTTTTTCAGTAGCTTCAATATAGAAGCCTGACACAATTCAGATTAGCGTTTGCGGTGCCTGTCATCTATCAACAGTGAACAGGGAAATTCAAGCAGCGTTAATATTACAAAATACAAAACAAAAGTAGCACTATTGGGATTAAGTTTATGCGCACAGATTACTGTGGAAATATCGATGCAAGTTTTGCCAGCAAAGAAGTCACACTTTATGGTTGGGTGAATAAAAGACGTGATTTGGGCGGCGTGATTTTTATCGATCTACGAGATCGTGAAGGTATTGTGCAGGTTGTTATAGACCCAGACACTGCTGCAACCTTCGAACTTGCTTCCACTTTGCGTAATGAATTCTGTGTAGCAATTACGGGTTCCGTGCGTATGCGTCCAGATTCGCAAATAAACAAAGACATGAAAACTGGCGAAATTGAAATACTTGGCAGAGAGTTATCAATTTTTAATAGCGCACCGGCGCTGCCACTTGACTGGAATCAAGATAACTCAGAAGAGCAGCGTTTAAAATATCGCTATTTAGATTTACGTCGTCCTTTGATGACTCAACGTTTAGTTTTCCGCTCCAAAGTAACTGCAGCGGTTAGACGTTTCCTTGAAGATGGTGGTTTCCTCGATATCGAAACCCCTATTTTGACCAAAGCGACACCAGAAGGTGCGCGCGACTATTTAGTACCAAGTCGCACACACAAGGGGCAGTTTTTCGCATTACCGCAGTCACCACAGCTGTTTAAACAGTTACTGATGATGTCGGGTATGGACAAATATTATCAAATTGTAAAGTGCTTCCGCGATGAAGATTTACGAGCTGATCGCCAGCCTGAATTTACCCAAATAGATATTGAGACAACTTTCTTGGAAGCAGAAGATGTCATGGCAATCACAGAAAAGATGATGCGTTCACTTTTCTCTCAGCTGCTTAATGTCGATTTAGGCGACTTCCCAACGATGAGCTACGCAGAAGCGATGCAGCGCTTTGGTAGCGATAAGCCCGACTTACGTAACCCACTTGAATTAGTCGACATAGATGACATTGTAAAAGACAGCGATTTTAAAGTATTCAGCGGCCCAGCAAACGACGTAAAAGGCCGTGTAGCGGCAATCCGAGTGCCTGGTGGCGCCACGCTATCGCGCAAGCAAATTGATGATTACGGTAAGTTTGTTGGTATTTACGGAGCCAAAGGCTTGGCATGGCTTAAAGTTAATGACCTCAGCAATGGCCTTGAAGGTCTGCAATCGCCTATTCTCAAGTTTTTCGATGAAGCCAGCATTCGCAAATTACTTGAAAGAACGGGGGCACAAACTGGTGACATTCTATTGTTTGGCGCTGACAGCAAAACCGTCGCTACCGATGCAATGGGTGCCTTGCGCTTGAAATTAGGTGAAGACTTCGACTTATTACAAGGTGAGTGGCGTCCTTTATGGGTTGTTGACTTCCCAATGTTCGAGGAAGCTGATGGCCAGTTATATGCGCTACATCATCCGTTTACGGCACCTCGTGATAGCAATATTGAAGCACTAAAAGCGAATCCGGCAGAGGCCTTGTCGAATGCTTATGACATGGTGCTTAACGGCGTTGAGTTAGGTGGTGGTTCGGTCCGTATTCATAACATGGACATGCAAGCGACGGTATTTAAACTACTAGGTATTACGGATGAAGAAGCAAACGAAAAGTTTGGTTTCTTGCTAGAAGCATTGCGTTATGGTGCACCACCGCATGCTGGACTCGCTTTTGGTTTAGACAGAATGGTGATGCTCATGACCGGAGCGGATTCAATTCGTGATGTCATGGCATTTCCTAAAACGACAACAGCAGCTTGCCCATTAACCAATGCACCTGGTTTTGCAAGTCCAGCACAATTGGCTGAGCTGTCAATTGCCACGGTAATTAAAGCGGACACCAAGAAGTCAGACAAGGACGCCGAATAAATCCATGCAACTAAAACGCCCGGAATCAGTGTTAGTTGTGATCAGAGATGAGAACAATCAGGTGCTGATTATGCAGCGTGATGATGACGCTGATTTTTGGCAATCGGTAACGGGCACTATTGAGCAGGGAGAAATACCGTTAAACGCAGCCTATCGCGAGTTGGCTGAAGAGACCGGAATTGCATTGCCAAAATCGACTTATCCAATAGTAGATTGTCGACTAATGAATCAATATAAAATTCGCCGAGCCTGGTTATATAGATACCCGCCAGGTTCTGAATTCAATAATGAGTATGTATTTAGCGTTAAAGTACCGGCTGGTCTGCATATAGTGTTAACTGAACACACCGACTTCAATTGGACAAGCAAACAAGAAGCAATGCAAAGAGTTTGGTCAAAAACCAACCGAGATGCGATTGCCCAGTTTGTACCGGATTAATTTATGAGCATCATTTTAGGGATAGACCCAGGTTCAAGGATTACAGGTTACGGCGTTATTAAATTAACCGGTGGCAAGGTGAGCTATTTAGGCAGCGGATGTATTCGCTTAACGCATGACGAACTCTCCATTCGTTTGAAGCGTATTTTTGACAGCGTTAGTGAAATTATTACCCAGTTTGCGCCTACTGAATTTGCGATTGAACAAGTGTTTATGGCAAAAAATCCGGATTCAGCGCTTAAACTTGGGCAGGCTCGTGGGGCCGCAATTGTAGCCGCTACTAACTTCGACTTGCCGGTTGCAGAATATTCAGCACGCCAAATTAAACAATCAGTAGTGGGAACGGGCGGGGCAGACAAAAGCCAAGTTCAGCATATGGTAATGACCTTATTAAAGTTAAACGCAACACCACAGGCCGACGCGGCTGATGCATTGGCCGTTGCTTTATGTCATATTCACACATCGCAAAGCCTAATTAAAATGTCAGGCAAAACGACAGGCAAAATTTCGAAGATCGTACGCGGTCGCTTAAGAAGATAAACAAGGCAGGGCAGCAATCCGATGATCGGCAGAATTAAAGGTACGTTAATCGATAAAATACCACCCGATGTCTTAGTGGATGTGAATGGTGTAGGCTATGAGATTCAATTGCCGATGACCAGTTTCTATCAGCTTCCTAATATAGGTGAAGTGGCGACTATTTACACTCATTTCATTGTTCGTGAAGATGCACAATTACTTTTTGGTTTTTCAGATACCTCAGAACGCGCCTTGTTTCGAGAACTCATTAAAGCCAACGGTGTTGGCCCTAAACTCGCGTGTACCATTTTGTCAGGTATGTCGGCACAAGACTTTGTGCAATGCGTTATTCATGAAGATATCTCAAATTTAGTTAAGCTTCCCGGTGTAGGCAAGAAAACGGCTGAGCGCTTAGTGGTCGAATTAAAAGACAAATTAGAAAAACTTTCACGCACTGATACACATTTTGATGGCTCGGGTCTGGCCACATCAAATAGTCCTATTCAACGTCCTTCATTGCGAGGGGACGCGCATGCTAAAAATGAGGCCCTAAGTGCTTTGCTTGCATTGGGTTATAAGCCCGTTCAAGCTGAGAGAGTTATAAAGCAGGTTTATACTGAAGGTATGACAAGTGAGCAAGCGATTAGAGAATCACTCAAGGCGATGGTTTAACCGTATGATGATTAATTTACATTCTGAATATTTTATGACGCGTATCCTCGTAACTCCGCATCCACAAAGAATACCAAACGTCAGGGAGTCGTTATGATTGAAGCAGATCGCTTAATACAAGCCATTGCTGATCCGGAAGATGAAGTGATCGACCGTGCTATTCGACCCAAAATGCTCAGTGATTACACCGGTCAAGATCATGTTTGTGAACAAATGGAAATTTTCATTCAAGCAGCCAGAAAGCGCAATGATGCTCTTGACCATTTACTTATATTCGGCCCGCCAGGCTTAGGTAAAACGACATTGGCAAATATTGTTGCGAACGAAATGGGGGTGAATATAAAAACGACCTCTGGTCCCGTGCTTGAAAAAGCAGGTGATCTCGCTGCATTGCTTACCAATCTTGAAGAAAATGACGTATTGTTTATCGATGAAATTCACCGTTTAAGTCCTGTTGTAGAAGAAATTCTGTATCCCGCAATGGAAGACTATCAACTTGACATCATGATTGGTGAGGGCCCAGCCGCGCGCAGTATTAAGCTCGACCTTCCTCCGTTTACATTGATAGGTGCAACGACAAGAGCGGGCTCACTAACGTCTCCGCTGAGAGACCGTTTTGGTATTGTGCAGCGTTTAGAGTTTTATAACGTAACCGATTTGACCGATATTATTCAGCGCAGCGCTTCTTATTTAAAGTTAAGTATAGACAAAGAAGGGGCGTTCGAAATGGCTAAACGCTCACGTGGTACGCCTCGAATAGCTAACCGATTATTGCGCAGAGTAAGAGATTACGCTGAAATTAAAGCCGACGGTAATATTAACGCCGATGTTGCAGGCAAAGCGCTTAATATGCTTGATGTTGATAATAAAGGCTTTGATTTCATGGATCGCAAATTGTTGCTAGCCATTATTGAGAAGTTTATGGGTGGGCCAGTAGGGCTAGATAATATCGCAGCGGCCATAGGTGAAGAAAAAGAAACCATAGAAGACGTTATTGAGCCATATCTAATTCAACAAGGCTTCTTACAGCGCACTCCTCGCGGGCGAATTGCAACGCAACATGCGTATTTACATTTTGGTTTGATCATGCCAAAAATTGATTAGATAGCAATCAAATATTTTAGGCAAAAAAAAGCCCACGCAATGCATGGGCAAAACAACAAGTAAGACGGAAGAAAAACCGTTGTCAGGGAACACATAAAAGTCACACAACTAAGTTGTAAGGACTCATTAAGTGCCGCTTATTTTAGACAGATCCGATGAGATATCAAGCTAGAAAAACTCTCCTTATAGATTAGTTTTTCTAATCCAATATTTGTGTTGTGTTTTATTTCTTTAAATTCGATACTATATGCGGCCTAACTCTAATCATATTCGTATTTACTATTAGTTATATCAATTCATGATATTCGATGTTTTGCTATATAAAATCTAACCTAAAAGGAACGAATTTTGTCAAATAATGAAATTTTTTCTGTCCCTATTCGGGTATATTATGAAGACACTGATGCCGGCGGGCTGGTCTATCATACGAACTATTTGAAATTTATGGAACGTGCGCGTACCGAGTGGTTAAGAAATTTAGGCATCGAACAACAAAGTTTATTGGAACAATCCATTGGTTTTGTCGTCAAAGACCTAACTATGAAAAATAGTAAAGCTGCTGTGTTCAATGATATGTTGAGTATTAGCTGCCAAGTAGTAGAATTAAAGAAGGCAAGCATGTTGTTTATGCAACACGCTTATCGTGTAAAAGATGTTGCCAATACACATAATAATAATGCTATGAGTAATGAAAAAGAACTACTCGTTAGCGCCGAGGTCAGAGTAGCTTGTGTTGATTTGGGAAAAATGAAACCAATAGCGATACCTGACTTTATATTAAGGGAAATAAAACGTGACGTCTGAAATGTCTATCCTCAACTTGTTCTTAGAAGCAAGTATTGTTGTGCAATTTATTATGCTGTTGTTATTAACCACGTCGGTTGTTTCATGGGCATTTATCTTTCAAAGAAATGCTGTATTGAGATCAGCAACAAAGGAAATGAAAATCTTTGAGGATAAGTTTTGGTCAGGTGCCGACTTAAACAAACTTTATCAGGAACTCTCAGCACGCGCTCAATTAACCGGTTTGCCTCTTATATTCTGCGCTGGTTTCAAAGAATATGTGCGCTTGCGTAAAACATCAGGTGCGTTAAACGACGCTATTATGGACGGTACTTATCGTTCAATGCGCGTGACCATGTCTCGTGAAGTTGATGAGCTTGAAGCTCGCCTGCCATTCTTGGCTACCGTCGGTTCAATTTCACCGTATGTGGGTTTATTGGGTACGGTTTGGGGGATCATGAACTCCTTCATTGCACTAGGTCAAGTGAAGCAAGCCACTCTTGCGATGGTTGCGCCTGGTATTGCAGAGGCTCTTATTGCAACTGCTATCGGTTTGTTTGCTGCAATTCCGGCAGTAGTGGCATATAACCGCTTCAGTCATAGTGTTGAAAAATTAGAAAACGCTTATGGTAACTTTATGGAAGAGTTTTCAGCTATATTAAATCGCCAGAATATGGCGTCCTCCAATCAACAGTCTCAATAATTTTATTACTTTATTGACCTGAATTAGGAGAGTTAAGATGTTTGTGAGAAAACGCAGAAAGCCAGTATCAGAAATTAATGTGGTGCCATACATCGACGTTATGTTAGTACTTTTGGTCATTTTTATGGCGACAGCAACAGCAGTAACACAGGGCGTGACTGTTGACCTACCCAAAGCTGACGCGAAGACTATTGAGACTGAAGAAGACGACATGTTAATAGTCTCTATTAATGCTGCTGGACAGTATTATTTGAATATAGGCGATAACCCCGACGAAGAATTGACAGCCGCTGATGTTGCTACGTTGGTGCAAGCCAAGCTAGCGCAAACACCAACCATACCCGTGGTAGTGAATGGCGATGGTAAAGTAAGTTACGAAAAAGTGGTTGAGTTGATGGTGGTGTTGCAAAATGCCGGTGCGCCATCAGTAGGCTTAATGACTGATCCAAATAAAGCGTAATTGATGAGTGCAGAACAGCAACCAAAGCCAAGCGATAAGAAAGAGAAAAAGTCGCTAACCTTGCAGCAAAAATCATTTTTGATTTCTGCTGCTGCGCATGTGTTTATAGTCGTGTCACTATTGGTGAGCTTTCAGTTTTCAGCAACACCCGTCGACCTAGCGACAGGCAACAAAGACACGCAAGCGCCAAATATTATTGAAGCAACCTTCATTGACAGTAACGTGCTAGCGCAAAATAAGCGTGAGAGACAACAAGCTGAAGCTGAAGTGAAAAGAAAGCGCGATCAAGATGCCGCGAATAAACGTCGAGAATTAGAACGTAAAAAGAAGGAACGCGAAACCGCCGATAAAGCAAAGCGTAAAAAAGCAGCCGATGCTAAAAAGCAGAAAGAAGAACAGGTTCGCAACGAGCGTGAATTGCAGGAAAAATCTAGGTTAGCACAAGAGAAAGCGCAACAAGAAAAAATTGAGAAGGCGCGCCAAGATAAATTAGAGCAGGAACGCGCAGCCCAAGACAAAGCAATGCAAGAACAAATGCAGTTGGAACAGGCTGATCGTAATGAGCGTAGGCAACGTCAAATACTGTCTGAATTGCAAATTGCTAATAGTAAAATTAAAGCACGAATTGAACAAAATTTGATACAAACTGGCAGTATAGTAGGTAAGTCTTGCCGGCTGAGATTGCGCATTGCATCTAATGGTTTAGTTTTAGATGCAGTGGGGACTGGCGATGAGTCTTTATGTTTAGCGCTGCGAACGGCCGCATTGAAAGCGGGAACGTTACCAATGCCTAGTGATAAAGATGTTAATGAGAAATTAAGAGATACGACGTTGGTTTATGAAAATTAATTAGCATTACGTTGCCACTGAAAAGATGCACTATTTACGATGGCTTTATAATTTATTAATTTGGGTAAGCAGCGTTAACTAATATTTTTGTAACTGCCAACAAACAGTTATGTAAACCACTTATAACAACTAGAGGATTATCTAAATTCATGACAACTTGGGTATTCAAATTTAGCAGTAGAAAATTAAACATAATGGCGACTGCTGCAGCACTATTATTTTTCAACTTTCAATTAAGCGCAGCAACCAATGAAATAATCATTACAGGTGGTATAGAGTCAGCTCGCCCAATTGGTGTCGTGCCCTTTAAATACTTAGGCAATTCAACGCTGCCAGAAAATTTAAGCGACGTAGTTGCCTCAGACCTGCAACGCAGCGGTAAGTTTAATCCCTCGAAATTATCGTCGATGCCTCAGTTTCCAACCACGGATACTGAAGTCAACTACGCTGCGTGGGCACAAAAAGGTGTCGATATGGTGTTAGTCGGTAGCGTCGAATCGACAGGTCTGAACCAATTTCTAGTTACATTTGAACTTATTGACGTTTTGCGCGCGCAAGCAACAGGCGGACAAGCTAAGACGCTTGAGAACGGAAAGTTAGTCATGACGCGTGACCACGTTATCGAAAAACGCACTAAAACAATTAATGGTAGTGATTTTAGACAATATGCCCATATTATTAGTGATATTGTCTATGAAAAGTTAACGGGTGAGAGAGGCGCATTCCTGACACGCATTGCTTATATCAAAGTGTTAGACCGTGACACCAATCCAAAACCATTTCGTTTGGTCATAGCGGACTATGACAATGTAAATCCAACAACGTTGTTGTCGTCTCCCGAGCCATTAATGTCTCCAACATGGTCGCCAGATGGCAACACTTTGGCTTATGTGAGTTTTGAAAATAAACGCTCACAAATTTATTTACAGGACATTTATACAACAAGTCGTACCAGATTAACCGATTTCCCTGGTATAAATGGCGCGCCAAAGTTTTCTCCTGATGGAAAGAAGCTAGCAATGGTGCTGTCTAAGGACGGTAATCCAGAAATTTATATAATGGATTTACAAACTCGTAATTTAACGCGAATAACGCGAAATAGAGCAATTGACACAGAGCCGTCTTGGACGCCAGATGGAAAAAGCTTGATATTTACTTCGGAACGGGGTGGTAAACCGCAGATTTATCAAGTAAATTTAGCAACTAACCGAAAAAGTAGGCTTACTTTTGAAGGTGAGATGAATTTAGGAGGCGCAGTAACTCCTGATAATTCGCAATTAGTTATCGTAAATCGCACAAGAGGTGATTATCATATAGCTAAGCAAGATTTAAAAAATGGTGACATGTTGGTGCTGACGAATACTTATCTGGACGAGTCGCCTAGTATTTCCCCGAATGGAAGTATGATAATATACAGCGTGTTAGAGAATGGAAAACCAGCATTAGCATGGGTTTCACTCGATGGTCGCTTCTCGTTTAAAGAACCTGTGGCCGATGGGGAAGTTAAATCTCCTAGTTGGTCGCCGTTTTTACTGTAAAATGAATTTTAAAATATAATAAGGATCTAGTATGTTGAATAAAAATGCACTTAAAACTCTTTTGATTGTTGTGCCATTAGTAACGTTAGCGGCGTGTAAGTCAGGCCCTACCGAAGCAGAACTTGAAGCTGAAGCGAATCGCCAAGCAGAAGTTGCTGCACAGCAAGTTGCTGATGCAAAAGCGGCTGCAGACGCAGAAGCTAAACGTGTTGACGTAGCAAAAGCTGATGCGCTACAAAAAGCAAAAGAAATGGTAGAAGACGAGAAAGCTAAGCTTGTTGCTCAAAACGTAGTTTATTTCGATTTTGACCGCGCTTCAATTAAATCTGACTTCCATTCAGTATTAGATATGCACGCTGCATTTCTAGTTAAGAACCCAAGTCAGTCAATTGTAATCGAAGGTCACTGTGATAACCGCGGTACACCAGAATACAACATTGCATTAGGCGAGCGTCGTGCAAAATCTGTAGAAACATATTTGATGAACGCAGGCGTTAGCTCTTCACAAGTATCAGTTGTTTCTTACGGCGAAGAAAAACCAGCAGTTCAAGGCGGATCAGAGTATGCATTTGCTCAAAACCGTCGTGGTATTGTGGTTTATCAGTAAACAGTGATGATTAAACCAATTATTGTAGTTGGTCTCATTAGTTTCACAGGCGCTTGGGCTTTTGCTCAAGCGCCTGTTGTCGATTTAAACGACCCCAAACAAACTAATCAGGCACAAACCATAATCACCCAAAATGCCATTGTGCAAAACACGCCCCCGGTTATCACTAATCCAACGGACGTAGCCACTCGCTTGCTGATATTAGAACGCAAAGACCAAAGCCGTGTTGAGGCTCAACAGCGCGTTCAGCGGCAACTTGACATGTTACAAGGCGACGTCGATGAGATCAGAGGTTCTATCGAGCTTCATAATCATCAATTAGAGCAAATATTAGAGCGGCAACGAGAGCTTTATCTGGAATTAGAAAATCGCTTCTCAAACTTGTCAGAACAGACAGCATCAGTCGGAAATTCAGTAGGTGTTGCTGCACCAAGCACACAAGCTGTTCGTCCAGCTGGACAATCTGAAGAGCAGGCATACCAGAATGCGGTCAATTTGATACTAAAAGAACGTAATTACGATGACGCAATTCCTGCATTTCAAGATTTTTTAAGTACTTTTCCAAGCTCGACGTACACCGATAATGCACACTATTGGTTAGGTCAGTTATTGTTTAATAAGCAAGATTGGGATGGTGCGAGAGAACAATTTGAAAGTGTAGTGAATAAATTTGCTGATTCGCCGAAGCGTGCAGATGCGATTTTGAAACTTGGTATGGTTGAAAAATCAGTCAATAACAAGGCAAAAGCGAAGCGTTTGTTCGAACAAGTTGTGGCAGAGTACCCTGATTCCACACCAAGCCGTTTGGCAAATGAGCAATTAAAAAGCTTGTAGTTTTTAAACTACGAGCTTTTTGTTTACTTTACACCCAGTTTTAAAGTTAAATTAAATAAATCGTATTAAAAGGTTGCGCCCAGTTTCGATTTCAGTATTATATGCCGCCGTTGAGGTAGATAAGCAACGCAGGAAAAGCACATTGGGTCGTTAGCTCAGCTGGTAGAGCAGTTGACTTTTAATCAATTGGTCGCTGGTTCGAACCCAGCACGACCCACCAATTATCTACAACAACCGTCTTTTTGAAAGTGGGTCGTTAGCTCAGCTGGTAGAGCAGTTGACTTTTAATCAATTGGTCGCTGGTTCGAACCCAGCACGACCCACCACTTATTTC
>JBLIKA010000026.1:0-31645 GCA_047637355.1 Glaciecola sp.
GCATGCAGACCTTTGGGACCTTGTTGGACTTCATAAGTCACTTCCTGGCCCGCTTTTAGAGAACGGTATCCATCCATCTTTATAGTCGAATAATGAGCAAAAATATCGTCGCCGCCATCTTCTGGTACGATGAATCCAAACCCCTTAGCATTGTTGAACCACTTTACTTTGCCGACTGCCATACTACTTCCTTTTCTTGAACCTTGAATTACAGCAAATTTGTCCCCACAATATAGAAGACAACGGAATGATACTCACAACAAAAAGTATCACATACTAAAACTGTAGTTTTTTTGACCAGTAATTGTCAAGTATAAATTAAGTATTATGGCGATTTGTTAAAAAAACTGGTCTTGTTCACACCTTTGACACTATTATATTAACTATGACAAAAGAAAATACAATTAGCATTGACGGCGCAAAACAAATTGACACCGTTAAGAAAAAAGTTGAGCCCCCACCGATGTATAAGGTGATGCTCAACAACGACGACTATACGCCGATGGATTTCGTGATTGAGGTATTGACTACTTTCTTTAACATCGATTCGGAAAAAGCAAACCAAGTAATGCTGACTATACATTATCAAGGTAAGGCTGTTTGTGGCATGTATACTGCAGAGATTGCAGAGACCAAAGTGATGCAGGTGAACCAGTATTCACGGAAATACCAACATCCATTGATGTGTACAATGGAACCTGCGCAATAGAACCGGCGCAATAGTAAGGGGAAGAAATGTTAAATAAAGATTTAGAACAAACATTAAATGAAGCCTTTGTCTTCGCGCGCCAGCATCGTCATGAATTTATGACTGTAGAGCATTTACTGCTTATGTTGCTCGACAATTCTGCAGCCCAAGAGGCTTTAAAAGCATGTGGGGCAAGTATAGAAGCGTTGCGCTCTGAGCTAACAGATTTCGTTAATGAAACAACACCATTGATGTCGGAACAGCAAAGCACTGAGCGTGAGACACAACCCACATTAGGCTTTCAACGTGTGTTACAACGAGCCGTTTTCCATGTGCAATCATCGGGTAAAGGTGAAGTGACCGGAGCAAATGTGCTTGTCGCTATTTTTAGCGAGCAAGAATCACAAGCCGTTTATATTCTCAAAAAAGCTGATGTCACTCGTTTAGATGTCGTTAATTACATTTCACATGGTGTAAGCAAAACCGATGAAGAATCGGATAGACCAGAAGAAGTTCAGGAAGAAGGGGCTGAGAACGAAGAAAATCAGTCAATGCTTTCGAAATACACGACTAACCTAAATGTTTCCGCAAAAGAAGGCAAAATTGACCCGCTTATTGGCCGTGACCAAGAATTAGAAAGAAGTATTCAGATTTTATGCCGGCGTCGCAAAAATAATCCACTATTGGTTGGTGAAGCTGGTGTCGGTAAAACCGCAATTGCTGAAGGTTTAGCGTATCGAATTGTGCAAGAAGATGTGCCTGATGTTATCGCGTCATCTACTGTTTACTCTCTCGACCTAGGTGCTCTTTTGGCAGGTACAAAATACCGTGGAGACTTTGAAAAACGATTGAAAGGTATTTTAAAAGAATTAAGTGCTGACCCAGATGCGATTCTTTTCATTGATGAAATTCATACTATTATTGGCGCTGGTGCTGCATCAGGCGGAGTCATGGATGCTTCAAACTTGTTGAAGCCTAAATTGAGCAGTGGTGAATTACGTTGTATTGGTGCAACGACCTATCAAGAGTACCAGAGTATTTTTGAAAAAGATCGTGCACTCGCGCGTCGCTTCCAGAAAGTGGATGTTGCGGAGCCAAGTGTTGCTGATACTACAAAAATTTTAATGGGGTTGAAGTCTCGTTATGAAGAACACCATAGTGTTCGCTTTACTCAAAAAGCGCTTGCTGCGGCTGCAGAGCTTTCGGCTAAATATATTAACGAACGTCATTTGCCGGATAAAGCGATTGATGTGATGGATGAAGCTGGCGCGAGTCAGCGCTTGTTACCAGCATCAAAGCGCAAAAAGACCATTAACGTTAGCGACATTGAACAGATAATTGCCAAAATAGCACGCATCCCTGAAAAGTCAGTGTCAACCTCTGACAGGGAAGTACTTAAGAATCTTGGTCGTAACCTTAAAATGGTTGTGTTCGGCCAAGACGAGGCTATTGACATACTGTCAGACGCGATTAAATTATCTCGGTCGGGTCTAGGAAATGAGTCTAAGCCAATTGGTAATTTCTTATTTGCAGGTCCAACAGGCGTGGGTAAAACAGAAGTTACGCAGCAACTCGCCAAAGTAATGGGTGTTGAGTTGGCGCGTTTCGATATGTCGGAATACATGGAGCGCCATGCTGTTTCTCGTCTAATTGGTGCTCCACCCGGTTATGTGGGCTACGACCAAGGTGGCTTATTGACTGATGCGGTAATTAAAAACCCTTATTGTGTTGTTTTGCTCGATGAAATGGAAAAAGCGCATTCAGACATTTACAACATTCTGCTGCAGGTAATGGACCACGGCACATTGACAGACAATAATGGTCGCAAGGTCGATTTCAGAAATGTTGTGTTAGTAATGACGACTAATGCCGGTGTTCAACAAACAATGCGCAAGTCTATTGGTTTTAAAGAGCAAGACCATAGCCACGATGCAATGTCTGAAATCAATAAGACATTCTCACCTGAGTTTAGAAACAGACTTGATGCTATTGTTTGGTTCAATCATTTGGATGAGCAAGTTATATTGCAGGTTGTCGATAAGTTTATCATTGAGTTACAAGCTCAGCTTGACCAGAAGGGTGTTTCATTAGAAGTCTCAGAGAAAGCACGCGATTGGTTAGCGAAGAAGGGCTATGATAAAACAATGGGTGCAAGACCAATGTCTCGAATGATTCAAGAGAAGCTTAAAAAGGAACTCGCTACAGAATTATTGTTTGGAAAACTAAGCAATGGTGGCGAAGTAAAAGTTGATTTGGAGAAAGATGAACTGACTTTTGCATATGTTCCCGTTACAAAAGCAAAGACAGAGGCGTAATTTTTTACACACTCAAGCCTAGCTAATAATAGAAAATAAAAAACCGCCGAAAGGCGGTTTTTTTTGAAACTTTTACGCTTGTTAATTAAATTACTTATATAATGACAAGCTAGTGGGGCTTAAGTCTAAGCGTCTTAATCAATAGAAGTGCATCCACTGACTCAACGTCTCAGTTTGACTATTAACGCGCTCTATAGATGATACGGCCTTTACTAAGGTCGTATGGAGTCATCTCAACGGTAACTTTGTCACCTGTTAATATACGAATGTAATTTTTACGCATTTTACCTGAAATATGCGCAGTCACTACGTGACCATTTTCCAATTCAACTCGGAACATGGTGTTTGGGAGTGTATCTAACACCGTACCTTCCATTTCAATACAATCTTCTTTTGCCATCTAAAGCAACAACCTCAATATGTTAGTCAATATTTTGCCGCGCATAAGTTAACCTAAGCGCATTGGTATGTAAAGGGATTCATGTTTTTTTTACAGATAAATGCCACTTATCTTCAAAGAAACGTTCGTGCGGATAGAAGTTCTGTTTGTAATTCATTTTTTTACATGCATCAACTTGATAGCCTAAATATAGGTAGGGCAGACCTTGATCTGCGGTCAATTGAATTTGCTGCAGTATAAAAAAGATACCAAGCGAACGTTTACTCATACTGGGTTCGAAAAAGGTATATAGCGCAGAGTAGCCATGCTTCAGTTTGTCAGTGACGGCAACCCCAATGAGTTCACCATCCAAAAGAGCCTCAATAAAAATAGGATATTGCCATTCACAATTAATAAACCCATAGTATTGGGCTTGTGATGCAGGGAACATGCTGCCATCCGAATGCACGTTATTTACGTATTTTTCATATAATGAATAATAATCGGGTTTGTTTTCGTTACTGACTTTTATCTGTAAATCTTTGTTCTTCAAAAGAACACGTTTCTGACTTTTACTAATAGTAAAGGCCCGAGCTAATACTCTGATTGATTGACATTGATTGCATTGCAAACATTGCGGTCGGTATATTTGTTCTCCGCTGCGCCTAAAACCAGATTCCGTCAAGTCTGAAAAAACATGTTTTAGGATAGCGGGGGACTCTACACAAACAAGTAACTGTTCTTTATGGTCTGGCAGATAATTACAGTCAAATTGTTGAGTGATACCAAATTTCAAATCAGGCTTCCTAACGTTTGAGAACGCCAAATTTCAGGCGCGATCTTTTTATCTTTATACTGCCTTAGGCGCTCAATGAAATGTTCTCGAGAGACTGTTTCACAGCCCAACATAGCTAAATGAGGTGTTTCCATTTGGCAATCTATAAAACCCATATTAAATTTTTTCATGTGCTGAACTAGCGCGTATAATCCGACTTTTGAAGCATCTGTTCTAGAGTGAAACATAGATTCGCCGCAAAAAGTACTACCGACAGACACACCGTATAGCCCTCCAACCATATCTTCTTTATACCAAATTTCAATTGAATGCGCATATCCCGCTTCATGTAATTTGATATATGCCATGAGCATATCTTCAGTTATCCAAGTTTGCGTGCTGGTGTCGCCCAATTGACCCACTCCAGACGTTTTTCTTGGTATTTTCGAGCACCGATTAATAACATCTAAAAAGTTATTGTTCAGCGTAACTTGGTATTCAGCTTTTTTTAATGATTTACGTAAGCTCTTTGAGACATGAAATTTGTCTAATTCTAAAATACCTCGAGGATTGGGTGACCACCACAGATAAGGGTCTTCATTACCAAACCATGGAAATATTCCTGATTGATAAGCACTTATTAATCGACTAACTGAAAGGTCACCGCCAAATGCAAGCAGGCCATTAGGCTCATCTAGTGCAAAATCGACATCTGGAAAATAATTCGTATGATCGAGTTTAAATAGTTCAATCATGCGGCTTCCCAAGAGGACTTACCGCATGTTTTAAATATATAATACGACTACTGAGCATCCAGGAACTTTTCAGCATCAAGGGCGGCCATACAGCCAGTGCCAGCTGATGTAATAGCTTGTCTGTAGACATGGTCGCTTACGTCCCCTGCCGCAAACACACCTTCAACGCTAGTTTGCGTTGCATTACCTTCTAAGCCACTTTTTACTTTGATATAGCCATCTTTCATTTCCAATTGGCCGTCAAAGATACTGGTGTTCGGTGAATGACCAATGGCTATGAACACGCCCATAACATCTATTTTAGAGATATCACTGGTTTGCGTATCCTTAATATTGATGCCGGTAACGCCCATATTATCACCAAGTATTTCATCAAGTTCTTTGTTTAAGTGCAATACAACGTTACCGTTTTTTGCCTTCTCCATTAAACGATCTGCCAGTATTTTTTCACTACGAAAGCTTTCTCTGCGGTGCACAACATGTACTTCTGAAGCAATATTGGATAAGTAGAGAGCTTCCTCTACAGCAGTGTTTCCACCCCCAACAACGGCTACTTTTTGATTTTTATAAAAGAAACCATCACAGGTTGCGCACGCTGAAACGCCCTTACCCATAAATTCTGTCTCAGATGGCAAACCGAGATACTTAGCCGAAGCGCCCGTTGATATAATAAGTGCGTCACAAGTGTAGACGGCTTGGTCACCAGTTAGCGTAAATGGACGCTTAGATAAGTCCGTTTTATTAATATGGTCAAAGATGATTTCAGTATCGAACTTTTCTGCATGCTTTTGCATGCGATCCATTAGATCAGGCCCTGTTAAGCCTTCAGGATCACCTGGCCAGTTTTCAACATCAGTAGTGGTGGTCAGTTGACCGCCCTGTTGAATGCCAGTTAATAATACAGGGTTTAAATTTGCTCTTGCTGCGTACACAGCGGCTGAATAGCCGGCTGGTCCAGACCCTAATATAAGCAAGGGTACGTGTCTGGTTTGTGACATGTAAATCTCCAAAAACTACGTGATAATCTAAGAACGATATTGGGATGATTATTTTCAATTCAATGTTGATCTTTGCGTGTATGCACAGAAGTATAAACTACTTTGGAGAAGGCTCTAAATTTAATCACTGTATCTGTCATTGTTTTGGAATAATGAAGAAATATTGTTTCTTTTTTGTGCTAATATCAAGCCAATTGGGATTTAGTTTTGAGTCGGTGAAAGTATATGACTATTCAACTACCGCAAGTAATTCAGCAAGGTCAAAGCTATATGGAGGCGTGGCCAATGCAAAAGCAACTTTATGGTCTTTTTCCGGAATGCCGAATTATCGCGGCAACCAAGTTTGGCTTTAAAGTAATGCCCGCTCTCGCAGTGTTGACTGTTGCTGTGCAGTTTCATTTTATGGGCATGTCGCAACTTCCTCAGGCAATAACATTGGCTATCTTCTTTTTGAGCTTGCCGGTCCAAGGCCTTATTTGGCTGGGTTTCCGCTCTCAGAAAGTGCTCCCACCTGCAATTAAGGCGTGGTACCAAGATATTTATCTCAAGATGCAAAACCACGGATGTGCTTTAGAATACCCAAAATCGCAACCCAGATTCCATGAACTAGCCTGTTTGCTGCGCACCGCATTTGCTGAATTGGACAAAGCGTTTACTAAGCATTTATTTTAAGTAATAGTGCTTTGTGTGCGATTATATTAATGTGCGAAGCTCAAACGTCTAGCAACCCGCGATTTATTCTGCCTAAACTTTGTCAAAATCACGTAGGGTTTGAAACTGAGAAAATCTACAGCTAAATTACTATAATAATTTGATGAATTAATGTTTGGAACACAGAGCTACAGATAAGCTAACTAGCCGAATTGGAGGAATGCGGACGGTCATGACTTTTTGCCATATTAGCGCTTTGTGCTGTGAGTTCAATTGGTCAATGCAACGCTATACTAAAGTAAAGCGGAGGCGTTGCCATGCAACAGAGAAGAAGAATTTATTATAATGCACAACAACGAGCGATAATTTGGGAACGATATCAACAAGATTACTCTTTGCATGCTATTGCAACGTTCTTTGAAAGGGTCCACTCCAGGGTACAAACCATGATCATTTACAGTAACCTGTCTATACTATATTGGTTGAGGGTAATTCGCTCTCAATGAGCGGAATATAGGGGTATCTGTTCAAATCAATACATTGGAGTTACAACATGACTATTATCTTTGTACGTAAAATTGAGCTGCAAGCTGGTAAGGACTCTCAAGGCTTGGAAATGGCAAAGAAACTCGCCTCCCACATTAAAGAAACCCAAGGACTGGATGTTCAACTTGTGCGCCAATTAGGTGGCAACCCACGAATGATTGCATGGACTTCCAGGTACGACAATTTGGCGGCCTTTGAAACCACAATGAAAAAGATGCAAGCAGATGATATCTTTCAGGCTATGTCACAGGAAGCTGCGGGTATTTACAAGGAAGGCACAGTGGAAGATCAGCTACTGAAAATAATAGACCAATGAGTATCGTTAAGAAAAATGTTACCAAGGATGAAAACACATAACAGATGATTCCTTTGTAATTATGCAATAAAAGTGGTCGTAATAAATTTTTTCTGATTGTTGTTGTAAAAATCGATACGACTGCTTTTAACCCACCGAAGGAAACACCATTTAGTGTTGTTGGCGTAACACGGGTTCGTAGAGTTTTTGTTGTTCTCGGCGCTATTGGTTATCTTGCGTTATATTTCTTGGTAAAGCGCAACGCAATTATCATTAATACGCACCACAAAGATGAAGCAAGCAAATTTAATCTGTAACCACGAGCGACAAACTCTTGAATAGCGACTGCAACCGTATCATTTTTAATAACACCATAGGCAACAGGTAAGACTGTAGAAAGAATACCACCTATTGCTGCCGGCCAAGCACTATCTTATGTTACTTCAATAATTCGTGGTCAGCGGGTAATTGATTACTGATCCACATGACTAAGCGATGTTTTAAACTAGCTAAATCTTCTTTGTCCTCAGGTAGGGGCGGGATCAATTTGTCATGCACCAAAAGGCGATACAAGCTTTCAATTTTTTGTTTTGCTGAATCATTGGGAGAAAAGGCTTTGTAGCCTCGCTTTATGGCATAGCTTTCTGCGATTGTGAGCGCTTTTTTCAGAAGCGCGCTTTCATTCTTTATTTTTTTCATTTATTACCACTTTGATAGGCATTGATGGAATTTCCAGCTGCTTCATTGACCTCTATATTAAGGTCATTATTATTTTTTGTATCACTTGTATCACTTGTATCACTATTATAACTAATATCACTGAAATCCAGAGCTATTTTTGCATAAGTAGGGTTTGACGAATTTTTCAAAAAATGTATTCGTTGCTTAGCCGTCAGTCATAATAAAGGGCAACGTAATGATAAAATAAAATATTATTCTACTGTATACAATAAACGTCCATTTATGCTTTTACAAATGGCGGTCCGTTTCTTCGGTTTACGCATCAGAAAATATTAATATGCCATCATCTAGGGGATCTTTATTTAAGGACTGCTTGTCCAGTTTATAAGTTTGGTGATTCACCCAAGGCGCTTTATCTCCTTGTTTTGGGAATGAATGCATTGCTCTTTTCATGTAGTTTGATGAAAAATTGTCGATCATGTCTCGCTTTGGCATGTTGATGTCTACTTCGGGTACCGTAGGCATCATTTTCGTGCTTTTGGTACTATCCATATGGTTTATTAGTTTACACATATATTCTGCAATTAAGTCAGCTCTAAGCGTCCAAGACGCGTTGATGTAACCAAAGGTATTAAGCAGGTTTGGTACACCTGAATACATTACCCCTCGGTAAATATAAGTATCAGCTATATCAATCGACTTATTGTCTACAACGACTTCAATTCCGCCGAGTCGAAGTAAATTCAAACCAGTCGCTGTCACCACGATATCCGCCTCCAGTATTTCGCCAGAAGCGAGCTGAATACCTTCTTCAGTAAACGTTTGTATATTGTCAGTGACAACCGACAACTTGCTTTTATTAATCGCATTAAACAGATCGTCGTCTGGAATAAGGCATATGCGTTGATCCCAAGGATTGTAAGACGGCGTAAAATGTTTTGCTACGTACTGATCAGAGAGATGTTTGGACGCCAGTTTTATAAGTTTCTTTTTGAGTTTGTCAGGATTGCTGCGAGATAGCCTATATAAGAACTGTTGCATGAAGGTATTTTTCGATCTGACAATTGAATAAGCGATTTTTTCTGGCAATAGCGTATTTAACACATTAGCTATCTTATCTTCCGAAGGTTTAGATACAACATATGTTGGAGATCGCTGCAGCATTGTTACGTGTTTAGCTTCGTCTGACAAAACGGGCCCAAGCGTCATTGCGGTAGCGCCCGAGCCAATAATGACTATTTTTTTATCTTTATAATCTAAATCCGTGGGCCACTTCTGTGGATGCACAACTTTACCTTTAAATTCATCAATGCCTGTAAATTCAGGTGTAAAACCTTGGTCATAATTGTAGTAACCACAGCACATTGAAATAACATTACAGGTAATTATAGAAACGGTATTATCACCATTAGCTTGTTGGCTACTTACTACTTCCAATGTCCATGTTTGCGTTTGTGTTGACCAGGAAACCTTATTTACTCGTGTGTTAAATTGAATGTGGCTAGTTATGTTATTTTCATCTGCGGTTTCCCGTATATATGACAAGATACTAGGACCATCTGCGATAACTTTTTTTTGTCGCCAAGGTTTGAAGTTATAGCCTAATGTATGCATATCACTGTCGGAACGAATGCCGGGGTATTTGAATAGGTCCCAAGTGCCTCCGAGACTAGCTCTGCCTTCGAGTATTGCGTAGGTCTTATTTGAGCATTTTTGTTGTAAGTGATAAGCGGCTCCTACGCCAGATAACCCCGCACCGACAATTACTACATCAACATGTTTTCCCGTCATTTACGCATACTCCAATGAAAATTTAATTAACAACCGCTTTTGCTTAGCCGCGAGCAAAAGCCACTAAACTGGCGCGGGCACGTTTGGCATCCTCAAAGTGATGCGCAATAGTTTGAAAAACATGAAATTGCGCATCAAACACTTCAATAGTAGTCGTGACATCATCTGCCTTGGTGCGTTCTGCAAACGCTATTATTTGGTCGAAAAACACCTCGCCGCCAGCCACTTGTATATGCAATGGTGGAAGCCTATGAAGTGGCGCTTGTGTGAAATTGACTCTTGTATCCATAGGGTCGGCTCCTTGCATATGCTGAGCATAACTATCGGCTAATATATCTGAGGTGAACATGTCATTGGGTAAGTTACTCACCATAGTGCCCGATCTCGAGCTTGGATCAACCCAAGGTGAAATCAATCCTAATCCTGCGATCCTTGAGAGCAAAGCATCATCGCCATGTAAGCAAGCAGAAATACAAAGTCCGCCGCCAGCAGAGTCGCCCATTAATACGAGCTGATGTTCCGGGTATAGCTTTGCAATTTCGCGAATTGCGGCATAACAGTCTTCCTGTGGTATCGGGAAAGGATGCTCTGGACTTAATCGATAGTCTAATGAGTACGTAAGCATATTACTTTGGTCAGCAAGACGTGCCACAAAGGCTAAGTATGCTTTAGCGCTGCCGGTTAGATATCCCCCCCCATGTATGAAAACAATTATTCGCAATACATCGGGGTTAACTGATTGTGGTGTTATTTTTTGCACAGGCACATGAGCTAGTTCAATCTCTTCAACGTTAATACGTTGCATGACCGAGCTTTTGGACGTGACCGAATTCAAGACCTTGCGAGACCATTGGGGTCCATATCGATCAGCTGCCAGAAAGAATCGTTTAAACAAGCGCGCGTGAAATTCAGTTTGCCAATCGCGGCCAGGCATACGTTTACTTGAAACCAGCATTGATACTAAGGTCGTAAAACTTAAATACAGCATTTGCATCCGCTTTCCCAAATTGTTTTTCTAATCAAACCATCGATGTTTACAAAGGTATATTACCTGTTTCTAACCATTGAGCGCACTGGGAACCGAGTTCTTTGTCTGCACGACTTTTATATTGGGAAATATCTTGTTTGCTTAGCACATCTCGCCATCGGCCATTAGTACCTTTGTGTATAAAAGATTGCGCGCCACCATCCCAGAAAATACCGCCTGCGGGTGCACTTTTTGACGCATTTTCTTTCATGTAGTCGAAACTACAGTGCTTAAGTATTGACTCCCAGTTACTTTCATCAATTGGGGTATCAATAAATTCGGCGATCCGACGGATCTCACCTGGCATATCCTTCTTGAGGTTTTCAAAGTGAACTAATAAAACATTTGGCAAGTTCCTGGTTTCCCACCAAGAGCGTATATTTTCCCAAAATGGCCAAATGGGATAACCGTCTTTATTTAGCCAGTCATGGTAATACTCAATTATTGATGGATTCGGCGGTTGCATTGCCGGTCCCACTCGCCCTGGTGTTTCGTTTAAAACGTCATACCAGTTTTTATTTGCGGTTGAATGGTGATTGTAAAAGCTCCATAAAACATCTCGGCCGTCGCGACCAATATAAATATATTTCGCTTTTGGGGAAAAGACTAATGCATCAATAGGAAGATGCGTTTTCATAAACCTTCTATGAGTTTGTGATTCTAGAACCTCCAATTGCACTTCTTTAGGTGGAACACGTAAATCTACCCAGGGCGACATTTCTGCTACTTCAATGCCTTCTTGCCCGTTAAATATCAATTGAGCAACAATTTGCTGAACCCAAGTTGTGCCCGACTTAGCATAAGTAGCTATAACAATATCATCATCTCTGAAGTTAATATCATTCCAAATTGTAGAATCGAAGTGATGGTTATGAAGCTCTCGTCTTTTTAATGGCATATTACTCTCGTCTTTTTGTTGGCATATTAGTAGTACTCATAGATGCGTCGTCCTTGTGACATATAACAGATCAAACTTAACTCTTATCCATCTAAACAAACCCTAAACAGAATAAACAATGTCCTTTGTCTATTCAATAGGCACTCCCACTTTGGGTGTCAGCTATGTAACAGGGTGGTATTGGTCTTAGGAATAACTTTTTGGCAAGCGCGCACCATATCAGTGCAATGGGCTAATAAAATATTCGACTATTCTTAATTTCCTAAGTGAAGTTGTGTCCGTTATAGGTGCAAATTGTATATTACGGTGCAATATCTTTTGTGAACACATAATTAAAATTAATATTATTGGCTTTATATCATTGATTTATATTGAAATAAAATAAAACAAAAAAGTTGGCAAACATAATGCTGTAGTTCAAGTGTCCGTGTCCTAGGTTGTTGCGCATCTATAGGTTAGATAGTGTCTGTGATTTAAAGCAATAACATGGATGATACGAATCGAGCCCTGATAGAAATAACATTATTACTTGAATACACAAGATGCCAAGACCATTGGCTTGGCATTTTGCAATGGCATAGCTTATTACTTCGATAAATGGAGAGAAAACGTGATAACACAGTCTCACAAAAAAAATAACTTTAAGAAAAAGAGCAAAATCGCTTTGGCGATTTCAGTCGCATTGGTGGCTACATTGCCAATTCAAGCATTGGCACAAGAAGAAAGTACCATCGAGAAAGTAATCGTGACAGGAACTAGGATGATGGACCGTTCGGCGGCTGATTCACCTGTCCCTGTAGATATAATCAGCGGGGATGAATTGCGTCAGAACTCGTCATCGGACATTCAGGATATGTTACGCACCGCAGTGCCTTCTTTTGACATTAATACTCAACCAATCAGCGATGCAGCAACGATTGTGAGACCTGCAAATCTGCGCGGGCTTTCTCCTGATAACGTTTTGGTGTTAGTGAATGGAAAACGTCGTCACAGAGGCTCTATAATTTCATTCCTTGGTGGCGGTATTTCTGATGGAGCTCAAGGGGTCGATATTTCTGCAATCCCATCAATGGCATTAAAACAGGTTGAAGTTTTACGAGATGGTGCATCTTCACAATATGGGTCAGATGCTATCGCGGGTGTACTTAACTTTATCCTAAAAGATAATTCTGAAGGCTTTGAAGTAGTAGCACGCTATGGTTCTACTTATGAAGGTGACGGTAATAACTATACGATAGCAGCAAACGCCGGACTACCGCTCGGTGATTCTGGTTTTGTAAACTTGACGGCCGAAATAAAAGACGTTGAAGGTACAATACGATCAGTTGTAAGAGACGATGTTGCCGGTATGATTACTGCTGGTTACACGCCAGCTTTTGACTTCCAAGGAATTAATAATTATACAGGTGATGTTCCACAATACTGGGGACAACCGGATGTTGAAGGTGACGTAAAGTTATTTATTAACTCGGCATTTGAGATTAGTGACGCCGCAGAAATTTACTTGTTTGGTAATTATGGCGAGAGAGAAGTCACCGGTGGTTTCTTTTACCGCAACCCCGTGACAGATGGAAATCAGCGTGGAGGCGTTTACCGAGGACCAAGGGTTGATCCATTGACCGGCCTTGCTGATCCTGATGGAGTTCACTCTGTGTTAGTTGGCGACCTTGATGGTGTTGGTGTTGGTGGTTCATGTATTGCGGGTATACCTATCGGTGGCACTGGTAATGTTTTCCCTGACCCAAATTTCCTTGCACAGGTAGCTGCTGACCCAAATTGTTTCTCATTTATTAACACTATTCCTGGTGGGTTTGTGCCTAGATTCGGCGGTACCAATGAAGATACGGCTATTGCTGTAGGTATTCGTGGCGAACTTAAAATTGGTACAGGTTTGTTTTATGACGCTAGTGCTCAGCGTGGCTCGAACAGGACTGATTTCTTTATTCGCAATACCATCAACGCCTCTCTAGGCCCAGCTACGCCGAGAGATTTCGTACCAGGTGGTCAGGAACAGACCGAAACCCAGTTTAATCTCGACCTTGTATATAGGGTTGATGCTGGTTTCGAGTCTGATTTAAACATAGCTTTTGGTACAGAGTATAGAGAAGAAGAGTTTGATCTTTTTGCTGGTGACGAAGCCTCTTATGCACTTGGCCCACTAGCTAGTCAGGGCTTCTCATCGAGCTCTAATGGCTTCGGTGGTTTCCCTGCAGATACCTCTGCATCTCAAGATAGTACCGCTTTTTATATCGATGTTGAAGCTGATCTTACCGAAAAGTTAACGCTACAAGCTGCGGTAAGAGCTGAAGATTTTAGTGAATTTGGAAATACGACGGACTATAAGATTGCAGGTATTTATCATGTCAGTGATGACGTTCGAATTCGTGGAGCGATCTCTACTGGATTCCACGCTCCTACAGCGGGTCAAGCCAACATAACAAATGTAACTACGCAAAACGTGCAGGGTGTGCTTGTTGACCAAGGTACTTTGCCGCTTTCGTCTGCAGCAGGACAGCTAGCCTCTAACTTTATAGAGAGTTTAGGGAATGGTCGACCAGAACTTGGCCCAGAGGATGCTAAAAACTTTTCAATTGGTGTTGGTTTTACTCTCGCAGGTTCAAGTTGGACAATTGATTACTACAATATTGAGTTAACAGATCGAGTTGCTCTTGGTGCTAATGTCGATTTTCTTGAAGCACTTACATTCGCGGCTCCCTCGGGATCTAACTTCGCAACAGTGTCCGAGGCTTTAACGAGTTTAGATGCGCAAGGTGTTATCGATCGTCAGCAATTCGTCGGGCTAGACGATTTATCACAATTTAGATTTTTCTCTAATAGTTTCGATACAACCACGAGTGGTATAGATGTTGTTGGTAACATGTCATTTGATTTGTGGGGTGGTGAGTCTAGGGTCACAGTTGCGGCCAACTATAACAAGACCGAAGTGGATAGTGTTGGTACCGTAAACCCGATTGGTGACGGGCGTGTTGCAGCAATTGAGGATTTATTGCCAAATACACGAGCCAACGTATCGTGGACACACACAGAAGGGAATATTAGAACACTGTTACGTGCAAATTATTATGGTGGATGGGATGATACTGGAAATGGAGTTTCTGGAATTGGTGCCGAAGTACTAGTTGATGCGCAAGTTGCGTATCAATATAGTGACCAGCTTGAGTTTGTTTTAGGTGCAGATAATCTTTTTGATGCCTATCCAGAAAAAAATCCTGGGGCAGGAGGTTCAGGGCAGTTGTATTCAGAGTCAAGTCCATTTGGTTTTAATGGCGGAACTTGGTATTTGCAGGCTCGATTCACTTACTAAGAAATTTAGTTTTGATGGTGTAAATCCACTCGCATAAAAACGAGTGGATTTTTTTTAGCCCCCGCGACATTGGAAAATTCCTCCGCTTAAAATAAACTCAATCTGTTGATTTCTACTTTGACTTTCACTTTTTAATCAGTTGTTATGATAGCTTGCTCTGCCTAGAAGAAACAAAATGTCGAAAAAATTACAGCCTCATACCAGCGGACCCTATGCAGTCGGTTCTACTAATCTGCAAGTGTTGCCAAAATTCGCTAATATTGGCGATGATGCCATGCATCAATACTTGTTGGGTACTTCAGCATCACCGCAACATCCAAGGTATATAGCTGACCTGCTGCATTTTCCTGAGTTAGCTTGGATAACGCATGTAGAGGTGCCAAAGCAAGCTGCTCTATATGGCCCTGGCATTGGTAAAAGTCTCCCCGTAGTTAGCTTTTTAACTTATCCTAAGGCGAAAAATCAGTTCCCTAATAGTTATGCTTTTCCTTATCATAACTCGGCCTATGGTGTCTTTGAAGATATGTTAGCGATTGGTGACAGTCCCAATTTTGCCGAGCATGGTTGTCGTTATCCACTGATTATTCTTGCACATGGAGCTGCGGCGCATGGCATTTATGAAGTAGAACACGCGCACAAACTTGCTAGTCAGGGTTATATAGTTGCCGTCATTTTTTATGGGGATGAGCGCAATGTTAATGCTGATAACTCATACGCATATGCAGGGTTTCTTAGACCTTTAATTACTCAGGCAGTGCTCGACTCGATCTTACAAAGTGATACTTTCGGCCCGCATATAGACTTTGATAATATAGGTATCTCTGGCCATAGCTTTGGTGGTTTTACTTCACTTGCGCTAGCTGGAGGAAAAATTCAGGACCAAGCGAACTCGGTCAGTGATCCTAGGTTCACGGCTGCTGTGATCGCGGCACCTTACGTTGGTCATTATGAGCAAGGCAAAGAAGTGTTTGCTTTTGGTATCAATAATATTGGCTTAACGTCGGTGAAAATACCGGTCCTAACCTTATTTGGCAGTAAAGATGAGTCAACGCTAGCTTCGTTTATTTTGCCTGCAACTGAGCAATTTTCAGGGCCCTCCTATGTGGTAGAACTAGTTGCCCAAGCACATGTTTTTGAACCGAGTTCATGGCAAGATAAAGAGAATTGGGAAATGTTGTTTTTTAATGCTTATTTAAAACATGACAAGCGGGCGTTGGAAAGGTTGGAGCATGGCCTATCTATGCATGGCGGTAACGAAAATTTGCAACGACTGGAGTTTCAGCGTTTACAGGGTAGGGTAAGTACTTAACTTCATCAGATTGACTTATCTATTGTGTGTTTTTGTTTTGCTCACACGTCATATGAAAATATCCCTTAGAGATGTTTGTTATAAAAGTTGTAATAGTGCGGAAGCAACTTGTGGGTGTTTGTGATTTCGAGTTTGTAGCTAATATATACTAGTTACTGAATTTACCTTAATTTTATTATATAATTAATTGGCTGTTAAAGTTGGTTTTTTATACTGTTCTAGTAAAGTTGGGTGGGAGAAGAGGTATAACGTTTTTTGTAAACCCATATCCGGCCAATAAAAGTACTGCCGTCGAAAATTTACGCGGGAGTTAACAGGGATTTGCATTTCTGGCAACGATAACGTTGCTTGCCGCGCGTCACCTTGTTATGACGAACGACGCTCAGCATGATTAAATTATTGCAGTCGCATCGATATGCAAAGTCTTGCATACCGACGTCGGCGACATCAAATTTGTGAGTAACATGTGCATCTAAATTGAATACAGAGCGCATAATACTCTGCCATTCTATGCCGTGTGGTTTTACCTTTCCAAATTTTTGATAGGAAATTATATGTGCCACTTCATGTGGAATTACCTGATGCAAAAAGTCGTCGAAGTTCTGTTTGAAAAGGGTCTTATTTAATTTGATCACATTTCTGTGTAAATATGCACTTCCAGCAATTTTACCTCGCTGATTCAAAATAACAGAGGGCACTGTAAAGCTTATTAAAAAGTAAGCATCAGCAAGCTGACAACTTTTTTCAATTGCCGTTGTTGCACTGTGGATAAGGTCTGTATCATTCATTCTTGTATGTTACTGCAGGCACAAAAAAATGGACAGTCGAAACTGTCCATTTTAACGTTTATACATAATTGCACTATGCTAACCACTAAGTAGTTAGCAAATAACAACTGCTAGTCAACTTGACATTCAATGCACATTGCATAAGTTGCTAGTGGATCATTTAACTGCGTAAATTGCTTTAAGTCTGCATCTACTTTAGCTAATATTTCTTGGAAGGCACTTGTCTTTGGTTCAACATCTAAACCAGAAAATATAGATGCTGTTCCCGCTAAAAAGCTCTGCCAGAATAATTCTTTATCAGACAATGTTCTAGCAATATACTTAGTATCATAGTCTTCTAATTCAGCCAACCCAGCAGCTGCTTCAATCGCATCCTGCAAGTTTCCTAATTTGTCTACTAAACCAAGCTCTAATGCTTGCGTACCAATCCAAACTCGACCTTGGGCAATTTTGTCAACGTCTTGCGCGGTCATGCCGCGTTCAGTCGCAACTAGGTTTATAAAGCGTTCGTAGCCACGTTCAATGTTCATCTGAATTATTTGCTTCACACCTGGAGACAGTCCACGTGTTGGGCTCATACCTGCTAATTCAGTTGTGCCTACGCCATCGGTTCTTACACCAACATATTCCAAAGTTCTTTCGAACGTTGTCATCATTCCGAAAATACCAATAGACCCCGTTATTGTAGTAGGTTCAGCGAAAATTTCGTCAGCACTTGCCGATATCCAATAACCGCCAGATGCTGCATATGTAGCCATTGAAGCAACTACAGGTTTACCTGCAGCCTTGATTAAGTCTATTTCTTTACGAATAACTTCAGACGCAAAAGCACTGCCGCCGCCAGAATCTACTTGCAGTACAACAGCCTTTACTTTGTCGTCTAAACGCGCATCTCTTAATAATGCGGCAGTACTGTCACCACCTATAGTGCCTGGTTTTTGGTTACCATCTAAAATAGTTCCTTTAGCAATAACAATGGCCACTTTATCCTTGGATGATTCAGGCAATGCAATTTTTGGTGTGATTAAGCTTAAATACTTCTGATAGTTAACCGTGTCATACCCCTCTTTGGTATCTGCTTCACCTAACAAAGCCACCATTTCTTCACGGAACTCATTGCGTGATCTTAAACCATCTACCCATCCATTTTGTAGGGCATATTCAGCAAAGTCGCCTTTAACAGATTCAAATTTTGGAATCAGTTGGTCCATTTTTTCATCGAAGTTACTGACATCCATATTTCTAGCGAACGCAACATCTGATTTATACTGTGACCAGAGTTCGTTCATCCAAACTTCGTTTGCAAGTCGCGCTTCAGGAGACATATCGTCGCGCAGATAAGGTTCTACTGCAGATTTAAATTTACCGACCTTGAATACGTGGACAGAGGCACGCAGTTTTTCTAAGCCTTCTTTATAATACATTCTATAACGGCCATAACCTTCAATAATCATTGCACCCATTGGATTCAAGTAAAGCTTATCTGCATGTGCTGCTAGATAATATTGGTTTTGTCCATAATAATCACCCATTGCATAAACAGGTTTTCCAGAGGTTTTAAAATCAGTCAATGCTTCAGCTACTAGACGCATTTTGTCTAAACCACCGCCACCAAGTCCACCTAATTGCAAGACAAGGGTTTTAATGCGCTTATCTTCCTTAGCGTTATTGATAACCTTAACTAAATCTCTAACTAATATTTCTGGATTATCTGTACCTTGGCCAAATGCTTCGGCTGCAAATTTTTCAGCAGGATCCACATATTGCTCTTCAATTACTAGATTGCCTGTTAGGTTCAGTACCAATGCGCTGCTTTTTGGTACTGTTGTTTTACCACCGCCTGAATTACTAATTCCTATAAGAACGGCAATCAGCAGGATGAAAAATATAAGGTTCAACACGAACTTTCGCGTAAAGTTGATCACGTTCCAAGAACCAACGAAAAACGACTTGGTCCAACTTTTTTTCTCTGACATTTGATTAATTTACCTTTTAGTTTCCTTCATAAACGATTTTATCGAATCGACATGAAAAACGAAAATATTTAAATGTAATTGTTTGTTACGGTTTAGTCTGTTGCTCACTTAACCAAGCTTGAATTAGTTGGGCTATTACTTTGTGATCATTACTTGCGTAGGTCATTAACAGATCGCTTTGACGTTTTTGTATGTGTGGTGCCTTAGCATGCTTGCGCATGATGTTTTGAAGCGGTCTTAGTTTTTTTGGTTGCTGCATAAT
Organism: Glaciecola sp.; assembly: GCA_047637355.1. Lineage (GTDB taxonomy): Bacteria > Pseudomonadota > Gammaproteobacteria > Enterobacterales > Alteromonadaceae > Glaciecola. The sequence continues at coordinate 19,460 of JBLIKA010000026.1, forward strand.
AGCTTCGCGTGTTGTGCTTTCTTTTGCGTACCAGCGTACATTGAACTAGAGTATACTAAACTAAACCAAGCTGCATGCCTACGTTGGTTTGCAGAATAGTACCTTTGTCTATTTATGCAATCTTAGGCTGATAACATAATTTATGTATCTTTTTTTTGGAGTCGAATTTGCAAGCGTTAGATCTATTGCTAAACCGAAGTTCTCAACCAAGGTTGACCGCACCAGCACCTGAAGGAGTTGTTCTTGAAAATATCATGCAAGCAGCTTTGCGTGCGCCTGACCATAAATGTTTAACCCCCTGGCAGTTTATTGTTTGCAAGGGTAAAGGACTTATTAGATTAGGCGAAATATTTGAGGAATCAGCAATAAACTCGGGCGCCGGACAAGCTATTATAGACCGAGCACCTCAGCTTCCGCTGAGAGCACCAATGGTGATCGTGGCTATTTGTAAATACAAAGAAGACGACAAGGTTCCATGGGTGGAGCAGGTCGCTTCAACCGCTTGCGCTGTTCACGGTATGCAAATGGCTGCATTAGCCCAGGGATTTCAGGGCGTTTGGCGATCGGGTAGTTATGCGCAAGACAAAATTGTTAAAGATGCATTTGATTGTCTTGAGCATGATGAGATTCTTGGTTTTTTGTACATTGGAAGTAGTAACTTAAAAACAATGCCTAAGCCACAACGCGAAAGTGCAATGTATTTCGATGTTTGGGACTAATTAACTCGAGCGCCTTTACGATTGATTTAGCTGGCGCTAAATTTGCGCTTGGAAGAATACTCGTGTGCGAGCATATTCGAGTTTGAAACTCAGACTATGTTGATAAATTGACTCGCACAATGGAACAATGGGATCTAGGCGTGGATGCTCCGGGAATATATGGTCTGTTGAGATAGTTAGTGCCGCAACATCACTCTAAACCAAATGTCAGGCTAGGCCATCTTTGGAACCATAGTTTACAATTATTCTCCCTATATGCCCCTCAAGTTCATCGTCTGTTGTAACAACCTGATGAATATTCCAATGAGGGCGACTTTCTTTGTTTCTGCCATAAATTGTACAGACACAATACATGAAGCTGCAAAGTAAGCTTTAATGAAAGTTTCGTTTTAATAACATTAAATTAAGGCCGTAAAAAGCTAGTTTTTAAGCCTCTCGTGTCAGAGGCTTAAATGTTATAGAGATTAAATTATGCTTTTTGATGGCATTATTTATTAGGGGTTAGGCTATCTGCGTAGCCACCACTAGCTTTATTCCCCATCGCTTTACCTTGGTTCAAAACAGGATAATACTGAGTGAAGACAAAATCGTCCGCGGCGGCGGCTGCATGGCATGAGTTGCAAGCCGCAGCTGGAAAGGCTTTAGCTGTTTTTGTTAGCGTTTTGTGATCCGCAGTTGAAAAGCTAAAATATGCCCAGTTACCTGGTTCATTAGGAAATTGTGTTTTACTTTTGATGGTTGCTTCTAGTCCTATAAAATCCCCCATAAAGTAGCCGTTGCCACTTACTGCAGACTTTGAACCGACAGAAACTAATTCTTTAATAATGATTGTACCATCGCGAAACTCACCTTCATTTTTCCAATGACTCCAACTTGTAGGGTCAATATATACATTATGAAGTTCTGGAAAAGCCGCTTTACCATTATTCATGTCGTTTGGTGTCACAGGAGTACCAACATATATCCATTCCCGATAACCTGTTGGTCGTTCTAATTCCCCATTTGTAATTAAAAATGCTTGCTCTGCGTGGGTAACTCCTGCAATTATCAATTGCATACAGAACAACAACACCATTACTACTATTTGATTCGCTCTCATAATTAACTCTTTTTCGTTAAAAATTTAGTATGCGGCAAACACGGCTAATTCAAGGTATCTGAAATGCTCAAAAATGACTCTCATCAACTCAAATGTGTAGTGACAGATTTTAATGTTCTTGACGATATCATCGATACTTTGCGCTTTCGTGGTAGTATTTTTTTTCATTCAAACCTAGCAGCTCCATGGGGAATGTCGTTAACACAAATGAAAAAACCAAGGTTTCATGTTTCGTTGAAAGGTAGTTTTTATATTAGTACAGGCGAGGCTCCTATTAATGTGAAATCAATGGATATTGTCATGGTTCCTGATGGTGAAATGCACTGGATAGCCGATCAAGTCGGTCGTGAACTAGTCGCAAGTGATAAAGCTGGAGACGCCTGCGCATTGGGCATTCCATTGTTCCAACAAGGTAAAATAACGAATAGGATCATGTGTGGCTTGGTTGAATATGACGAAGCTATAAATCATCCCATTCTCAGTGTATTACCTTCAATAATTCATATTTCCAATATCCAATCAGATGATAATATTTGGATGACAATAAAATTAATTGATGCCGAAATAAATATAACCAACAACAAAAAAACGAACATTGTTGACCGTTTAACGGAGGTGCTGTTTATACAATTATTAAATAAATTTGTGAATGAAAATGCGCATTTATCGGGATTTTTAGCTGTTCTTAATGAACCTAGATTAAAAAACGTATTACAGTTGATACATCGAAATCCCGAAAAGCAATGGACTCTAGATTTGATTAGTGATGAAGTCGGAATGTCACGTGCAACATTGCAGCGAAAATTTAAAGCTGGAGTTGGTATTTCGCCAATGGCCTATGTTAGTCATTGGCGCATGGCAAAAGCTTACCAATTGTTAAAATATTCGAACCTATCACTTGAAGATATTGCCGATGCCATTGGTTTTTCTGATGCTCGATCACTTCGAAACGCTTTCCAAAACCATTATGGCTATACTCCTAAGACTTTGCGCAATAAAGCGGGTATAAAAATATAGGTATTTACCTTTTTGTGCGAACATATTAATGTTTGAAACTCACACTAACATTATGAAACAGATTTCAAGTAGTTTTTGTTTTATGATTTTTTTGGTTTGCTAAATTATTCTTAACATCTATATCGCGTCAACTATCTTGACTGGTCAAGTGCATTGTCGCTTAGCACAACAGCACAATTAAAGTATTGACTGAAACCGCTTGCCTAAGGAGACGGTCAGATCTTTTTTGAAGATTCCCGCTTTGAGCTTATTGCGGATAGTAGAGGATGTATCGCTGACGGTTGGCTCTGCGCTGGCACGAAAGTACTAGTTTTGACGATCTCATTTGCCACGGTTGCGATCATAGAGGGATTTTCGTTTAAATCTATGGAGCTATTCAAAAGCGGACGGTCGTTAATACTCGGTTAACCACTGTTATACCGCTGGTAGAGCGAACATACCCAGCAAAGGATTGCGTTTAAGCAGAGGATGCGCCCACGCCACAGGGGATAAAAACAACTGGGGAGGTGTACCGATAAAAAAGATTAAAAAGGGTAGTAGGCAGATCGCTGAGCAATGGATAAAGGCGGTCATAGCCAAACTCGGTCCTCAAAAAGACGAAGTATCACGACGGCCTATCTGCCCTCAACCACTCATAAATATATCTACTTTATGAGCAGACACCTTAGCACAAACACTTTTTATCTGGCACAAAGTGCTGTGTGATATTCAAGATCATTGGCAGCCTTATGCAAAACTAAAACTGTCATGACTGACATGCTGTGATTAACAAATTGGATAAACGTTTGTTTTTAATGAACCAAGGATTTACTCACATTATTTCTGCAGACCCCTCTTTTTTGTGCATAACGTTTGATTGTAAGTATTATTAATTAAGTAACTTGACCCGCCCCCGTTTCCTGTATATTTTTAGCATTCACATTACCTCACCTATTGGTCTCTGCCACAATGCAAAGCACACTATTACTTCTATGTTCGTTCCAAAGGGTATAAAAAATTTAGCCAATAAAATATCGGAGACACTATGATAAATGTTGCTCGCTCACTGCTTCCTCTTGAAGGTGTAAAAGTTATCGACTTTGGGCAATACATCGCAGGCCCAGCCGTCGCTATGTTGCTGGCCGATTTGGGTGCAACAGTTGTACATATCGATCCGCCTGGTGGCGATATGTGGGACAGCCCTGCAACCGCGATCTTAAATCGAAACAAAATTATTGTTTCGATTGATCTCAAGTCACAAGAGGGGCTAAAACGTGCCCATGCGTTGTGTGCTGAAGCTGATATTTTGGTTGAAAACTTTCGACCTGATAAATTAAAAAATCTAGGCATCGATTTTACCCAGATGCGTATTGAACGGCCCGAATTGATCACTTTATCGCTACCCGGCTTTGCTTCGAATGATCCAGTGCGACGCAACTGGCGAGCCTTCGAAAGTGTTGTGGCGGCGACCTCCGGTGTCTTCACTGATATGGGTCTTAACCGCGTTTTAATGGGTGTCAATCCATCGTTTTCACCGCTGCCCTTGGCTTCTGCCTATTCCGCGCAAATCGGTGCTTCCTCAGTTGTTTTAGCCCTGCAATCACGTCAGCTGACTGGTGTTGGCGATCAGATTGAAGTGCCACTTGCTGCTGCAGTGATGGAAGGGCTTTGCTATAACTCAATCAAAGTGGTTGATATTCCTGAACGTTATCTTACCCAGCGTGAGCAAGAGATCGATCGCCGTCGAGCCGAAGGTCTGCCACTGAACGTCAGTTATGAAGATCTCCAAGAACTATTGGATCCGTTCTTTCGCAGCTACATGTGTAAAGACGGCCGGATGTTTTACGTTGTCTGCCCGAGTCATAAATATCACGCCCGTCGTTGCCTTGAAGTGCTAGGGCTGTATCAGGAAATGGTCTATGAGGGATTAACTGAAGAAGCTGACACCTACAAACCAGTTGCAGATTGGGCCTCGCCGACCTCACTTGGGGTTTATCCGATGCCCAAGGACTGGGCCGATAAGCTAGCGGCTCGAATGAAAGAAGTCTTTTTGTCGCGTACCTCGCACGAATGGCAAAAGAAGTTTGGCCGCGCAGGTATTCCTGCTGCACCACAGAGATGGCTGCAAGAGTGGATCTATGATGAATATGCAGAGACATCAGGATTGATGGTTGATGTCGTTGATGCCGTCTATGGCGAGATGACCCAACCAGGTCCAGTCGTTTGGATGGAAGAAAGTGGCGAAGAAGCAATAAACCCAAAACCACGTCGTTGGGTCGAATATAGCGAGGCGCTTACTACACTCAAAAAGATCCGCACCGACATCCCAGACCGAGACGAAGACGCGCCGAATGTGGGCTGGCTATCTGGGATAAAGGTACTGGACATGTGCAATGTTATCGCTGGACCACATTCGGCAAGCTATTTAGCTCGTTTTGGGGCAGAGGTCGTCAAATTTGACCCCGCTATTCCTATGTATGATAGTTGGAACACGGTTATGTACGGCCTGTCACAGGGGCGTGGCAAACGTTCAATACTTGCTGATTCCAAAAGCCGCCTTGGCCTCAAAGTACTTGAGGACTTGATCAAAACCGTAGATGTGATCGTTTGGAATGCGCCTGATAGTCAAATAAAACGCATGGGGTTGGACGAAGAGTCTTTACGTAAGCTCAACCCTGACGTTCTATTCTGTAAGCTGGATTGTTATAGTGGTGTTCGACGTGGAGTCAGAACAGATTATATCGGCTACGATGATTTGGTGCAGGCGGTCACTGGCATTATGCTTCGCTTTGGCGGCGCAATGGACCGTCCCGAAGAACACGCTCATGTTGGCACAATCGATGTAATGTGTGGGTTTGGTGGAGCACTTGGTGTAGCTGCTGCGCTGTATCAAAAATATCGACATGGTCGAATTGGGCGTGGAAGGACATCTCTTGCTGCTAATTCAGGGTTGCTTCAGATCCCCTTTTGTTATGACTATCATGGTCGCGGGCTATTTAATGAACCCACTGGCCCCGAAGTTAATGGCTACGATGCACTGACCCGTTTCTACAGCACCGCATCGGGCATATACGTTCTACTTAGCGCTTATGAACGCGATTTGCTGCAGCTGGATAAAGTTGAGGGATTAGAAGGTATAGCAGAGGTGCCTGAAGAAGGCCGTGCAGCATTTTTGTCCCAAGCCTTTCAGGGATTTTCTGCGGATGAATGGGTTGAGCGTTTACACGCAGCTGACATCGGCGTAGCAATTTGCAACAACATCGACGCACTGCGGGCCGAAAACACTCGACTTGCAGATGGCTCACCTGGCACACAAAACGGCAGCTATTCTTTTTCTTACTATCCTAATCACCCAAGTGGTCACGAAGTCACACAACTCGACCCCTACGCGGTCCGAACCAAAGTTGGTCCAGTTAATGCTCTGCAACCAACTGAAAAATTTGGCAGCTCAACACGGGATATTTTGGAAGAATTGGGTTATGGCCAAGAGGCGATCCAAAAACTTCTCCTCTCAGGTGACATCAGTGAAAGTTGGAGTAAGGAATATTTACCAAATTAAAGTGTGAGGAACAATATTTAATTAGCCCCATTGGGGGCTATGCGCCACATTTATCAACATCAGTTTTACGTTTTCAATAAGCGACATGCGAGCCTATTGCATAATAACGTCGAAGAATCACCTCCTTGATAGTCTTGACGAAGGTTTTATGAATTTATAGTGGCTTTTTTACTAATGAAAAATTGGAATATTAGCGCTAAAAATATTGGAAATCATCTGGATAACGAGCATTTTGTATATGTAATTACTCGAATTAATTTAATTCGTCGAGTTTTTAGTCGTTACTTATTGATTTAATTGAGTATATTAATAATTTCCCAACCCGAAAATGTGTTCAACTCAAAAAACAACAGGAGAGCAGCGAAACTTACATAGTAGGTAGCGAAGTGGGCGTTTTTGACAAAATCTCACTATGCCGGCTTTATATACCGTTTTTTGTGAGGGCAGTTAATTCTTATTGCTACCAATTCAATGACCGCTTTGTGGAGGAATTAATGGATTTTAAACAAAAATAAAGCGAGGACTGTGTAACTGCAAAAAGCGATCTATCGTCATACGAATGAAATTAACGCGACTGAATCCTGGTCACTCCAAGCCGTCACAGTGTAAAAAATCCTGACAGTCGGCTAACTGCCAATTTGAGACCGTCATCAGATCATCTTGCAACTTTGGTAAATGGCTCTGCGCAGTAATTCAATAAAAGCTTTGATTGCCCGCTTTCTTCCATGGCGGCTAGTTCGCCTATACGTAAGCTATGAGCTCTAAACATTAATTTATCGAATTATTCTAGTAATTGGGCTTTGGATTTTCTTAGTTTCAAACTTTACGAAATTTTGACAAAGCCTAGGTACAATAAATCGCGGGTTGCAAGATGTTTCAGTTTCACACATTAATAAACGCGCACACTTTTGTCGTTGATGTTGAAACACTGCTTATTAATGCTCCGAACCAGTTTTTTTGTATAAGTAACGGTCGCGGTGTGCTTAATTTATTCTGCTCTCAGAGCGTCAATAGGTGGTAAACGGGAAGCTTGATAAGCAGGTAATGCTCCTGCCACCAAACCGACTACAATAGATACACCAAGCCCCAGAGATACGCTGGTTAAGGTAAACAACAAGGGTAACTGAGGCAATACTAAGTTCAGCATTAGTTGGATAAATCCGAGCAAAAATAATCCGGCCAACCCGCCAAAAATGGCAATAAATATAGCTTCTCCTAGAAATAGTTTGATCAACAAGTTTTGCTGCATACCCAGCGCACGCAATAATCCTATTTCGGCCCTACGCTGCGACAAGGTAATAGTGAGTATGGTGTAAATACCTACCGTGCCTACCAATAATGAAATTGAACCAATCGCAATACCTGCAAAACGCACAACATTAAGAATGTCGTCTAAAGAAGCTAGCATCTCATCCTGGCTGATAATGGTGAAATCCTCTGCTCCATGGCGATTAATTAGACGTTTCTTGACTTTCTCAATCAATGTGTTGCTGTCAATATTTGCTTGGTACATAAGATCAATTTCCATTAAAGATCCCCGATTAAATAACTCCAGCGCTTTGGCCGCAGGGATATAAGCAATTTCGTCTAAATCCATACCTAAAAACTGACCTTTTGACGCAAACACGCCAATTACCCTAAACCGCATGCTACCCACACGAATTTGCTGTCCCAGCGCACTTTTCTGGCCAAATAACGCATCTTTAAGCTTACTACCCAGTACTGCAAATGCTCTAGGCTGCAGAATATTGTCCTGAGGAAGGAAACGCCCTTGAGCAATTTGCATCTTCCACGCTTCAGCCGCATGATGCCCTACGCCAAGTATATCTGTCGATCGCGATAGGCCCCTATGTTTGACTACAGCTGTACCTGCGACTATAGGTACCACCGCATTCACATGAGGCAAATTACTCAGTGCTTGCGCATCATACAAGCTTATTCCCCTATTCGTTTTCAAAATACCGCTAATGCCCATGGTTTCAGACTTGCCAGGGGTAATCGCAATAATATTACTACCAAACTGAGTAAACTCATTCAGGACAAATTGTTTAAGGCTATCACCCATTGCCGCTAAAAGAGTGACCGCACTAACACCAATAGCAAAACCTAGAATGGTCAACAAATTTCGTCGCCGTTGAAATAATACGGCACGGTTTATCCAGCGTAAACTATCGGCGAGCGTCATCCTCTTAGTACCTCTATAGGCGAGACCATGGCAGCTTTTCGGGCTGGTAACCAACTAAAAACTAAACTAGTGAACAAGGCGACCCCCAGAGCAACTGCATGAGACCACAACGGTGCAACAAACTCTAAAATAGGAAGCCATTGGTTCGCCACAAATATAATTACTTGAGCACTCATTAAACCAATAATAGACGCAGCAGCCACTAACATTACTGATTCCCACACAAAGATTTGTTGAATAAGCTTACTACTAGCACCTAGCGCCTTAAGTAAGCCAATTTCAGTGCGCCTTTGTTGTACTGAAATTAAACTCAAATTCATAATTAAAATGCCTGCTACCACCAGACTGATCGCTGCGAGTAGGCCTATAATTGCAGTTAATGTAAGTAATATATTGTTGAATGCCTGCATGATTGACTGCTGAGTAATAATAGTTATATCTTCTTCATTTTGATGACGTTGTTTGATTATTTGATAAATTTGCTCAATCACACTTTGCCTATCTGAAACCGCATGTAATTCAACTAAAATACGAAACAAGGCAGGAGTGTCAAACAGAGCTTCAGCGCTAAGTACTGGTAAAATAACCATGTCACGCATATCAAGCCCTAGTGACTCGCCGCGTTCCGCGAGTACGCCAATTACTTGATAGCGATAATCATCTATAGTGAGCATCTTGCCCAAAGGATTCTGTCCGGCAAATAACTCATTCTTCAATTTGCTCCCAATGACGGCCACAGGTCTAGCAATACTCTGTGCATCCGCTGGCAGACCTCGCCCCATTGCTAAGGTCAACTTTCGCGCTTGTAAAAAGCCAGCCGTAGACCCAACTACAATCACATCTCGATTACGGCTTTTATATGATGCAGCGCCATTACCTGCAATAATGGGCGCGACTGATTTTACCGCCGCCAATCGAGCTATATGTTGAGCGTCAGTTAAAGTGAGATCTCTGGGTGATGTGCCATACATGGGAACGCCACCACCACTGGTTTGTTTTTTACCAGGCAAAATAATTAATAAATCATTGCCCAGCATGGCAAATTCACGCTGTACATAACGCCTTGCGCTTTCGCCTAAACTAGTAAGTAGCACGACAGACGAAACACCCAGCACTATGCAAAAGGCCAACATGACGGTGCGCCAGCGGTGGCGGGTAAATACTTGCGTATTAAAGTGCAGTATGTCGATGCTTCGCATAGCTCATCCTATTGTTCACTGAGCACTCCATCCAGCATTTTTATTTTACGCTTGGCGCGCTGGCCCATTTGCATATCATGAGTGACCAAGATCAAGGTCAAACCTCGCTGATTTAGGTTTTCAAGTAACTCTATGATTTCCAAACCTGAGCCTTGATCAAGGTTGCCAGTGGGTTCATCGGCCAAAATAAGATCAGGTTGCATAACTATTGCTCTGGCAATGGCGACACGCTGTAGCTGTCCGCCAGAGAGCTGCGCTGGCAAATGGTGTGATCGGTCAGTTAGTCCAACCTGCTCCAATACTTCACCAATCATCTCTTTGCGTTTGTCAGTAGGGATTTCTGCCAGCAGCAAAGGTAAAGCAATATTCTCAGCAGCAGTGAGTCTATTTATCAATTGAAAAGACTGAAAAATGAACCCAATTTTTTGACCGCGAAGACGGGCTCTTTGCTCTTCGGTTAATTGATGAGTGGCTTGCTTGGTTAACCAATATTCACCGCTATCTATGACATCCAACAGGCCCAACATATTCAATAAGGTTGATTTTCCCGACCCGGATGGCCCCATTATGCTAAGGTAATCACCTTGCTCAATTTGTAATTGGATATCTTTGAGCACGTGCAACGATTCACTGCCTGACTGATACCTTTTGTTTACGCCAATCAGTTTAATCATTGCTTAATTGCCGACATACCATCGACCAAATTTGATTTTGACGCAGACGTTAATATCCATTCTCCTTCTACTAATCCCGAAAGAATTTCAGTGTGCTGCCAATTACTTAATCCCGGTTCAATTTCTCGTAAATGTAATGTATCTCCAACAAAAACGTAAACTTTGTTGTTATCAAAAATGGCTTCTGTAGGGATACGTAAAGCGTGCTTCCGACTTTTGATTAAAATTTCAATATCTGCGCTGTAACCCACTAGTAAATTGCGCAGAGAACTGTCGTTTATATCGGCTTCAACCTCGACCGTTCGTGCTTGCTTTTCTGCCGCATAAACGTAAGGTGCTATGCGCCTGACTTTGCCAGCAAGCGGCTGATCTCTAAAAGCATCGAGACTGATCACGGCAGACATACCCACCTCAAGAAGTGCCGCATCTACCTCATCAATAGGTGCACTAACGTAGTAGCAACTGTTATCAATTAAATCGACCATTGGTAGGGTTAAAATACCGGGCGGTGATGGTGTAGCATATTCACCTATTTCCCCATTCACTTCTGCAATAACGCCTGCGAAAGGGGCAATTAGACGAGTTTTAGCTAATATTGCTTGATTCAATAAGACCTGAGCATGAGCTTGTTTTACTTCTGCTTGAGACGCTTTACAAGCCATTTCGCTGGCATCAGCTTTGGCTTTGGCAAGATCCACTTCCTCTTGAGTGGCAAGGCCTCTGCCGATTAAGGTGTACTTACGAGTGGCCTCATGACTGTCTGATTCTGCAATAATGCATTGCCTGACTTTTTGTAACTTTATCGCTGACAAATGTGCTTCTGCCTGCAGACGCTGGGCTTGAATATCTTGATTAAAAAGCGTCAACAACAATTGACCTTCTGCTACCTGGTCGCCTTCATGTACCAAGACTCTGTCAATTTGTCCCCCCACTGAAACTGACAATTTACTCCGTCTACACGCCATCAAAGAGCCTGACCTTGTGTTAGCTATGGTTTCACGTACTTCACCTAATTCAGTCTGTAATGCTTTAATTGCGACAGGCTCATCTCGAGTGAACCAGAAAAACAACACCAAGATCATAATCATCGTACCCAACACAATCGACTTTTTCATTAACAGAACCTCGATAAATATTGGCCTTAATTTTAGCAGCTATTGCTTACATCACTCTTTGCTTTAGATCAATAAGCAGTATGAAATTAACGCCTTATTAATATTATTTTCATATCGGTATAACTGAGTCTACCGGATCAAATTAATGTTTCAGACTGTGGATTTATGTTTGAAAATGACGTCACTCTTTTAAACCTGTTTTTGAACGGTTCTTTTCTATTCGTTATGTTTCCAAAGTCAGGCTTAACAACACAATAAAATTTGTTACACTCAGCGAGAGCAGCACTTTATCTCTGTAACTAGTCCAGCTTGCCTTGAATAACTTTGTTTTGCGTATAAGAAACAACCAATGCTCAGCAGCAAAACGACCCATTGGCTCGATATTTAATTGTTAGCATTATAAGGAATATACGTTGAGTCTCGGCAATCAAATAATAGGCAAATTAAACCGTATAGAAGAGTTCATTAAAAACGCTTCAATCTTCTTATTTCCGTTTAAAATATTAGGCTGGATAATATTGTTTTTATCCTTGATGATTACAAATTTTATAGCAATAGGTAAATGGCCTATATCTGCCATATTCAAAAAGCTCAATAAAAAAGAATTAGGTTTATCGGATCCAATTAATATTGGGTCTGA
>JBLIKA010000027.1:0-31592 GCA_047637355.1 Glaciecola sp.
CGGCTTGCCGGGTGTGCATCGTTTTACGACGTCAATCTCTACCCGTGTTATCAAAGTAGCAAAAGGTGTGAGTGGTCGTTAGCGATAGGCAGCAACCAGCAAGCAGGATCAGTCAAGTTTACAGTAGGAAGTTCAAAGCCTCTCTAAGTAACTTATCAAATGACGGAGTTGGGAAAAGAATGAGGAAGTAAAAATCCGGCTATTGAAATACTCAAAAGGTAGCCGGATTTTAGTTGTCGTTGTGGCTTTTTTAGCAGTAATGTCTTTATTTACCAAAGCCCAAAAGTTTACCCCAAAATTAGTGTAATAAGCGGGTTTTTATTGTCCCTTCTATTGCCTCTAATTGCGCAAATGCATCGTAAGCTCGGTCTGCTTCAACATCAACTACGACATAACCAATCTCTTCGATTGTTTGCAAATACTGAGCGGCAATATTGATATTTTGATCAGCAAAAGCTTGGTTAATTTGTTTAAGCACACCGGGACGGTTTTCGTGTATATGCAATAAACGAGAGCGATTGATATGTGATGGGAGTGACACTTCTGGGAAATTTACCGCTGATAAAGTTGAGCCATTATCGCTATACTTGACCAGTTTGCCAGCTACTTCAATCCCAATGTTTTGTTGTGCTTCTTGTGTACTTCCACCTACATGAGGAGTCAAAATGACATTATCAAAAGCACATAACGGAGACTCAAACGCTTCAGTATTTGATTTCGGTTCAGTTGGAAATACATCAATAGCAGCGCCATTAAGCTTACCTGACTCTAGCGCCTTGACCAGTGCTTCGATATCTATAACTGTGCCACGTGAGGCATTAATTAGAATAGAACCTTGTTTCATTTGCGCTAGTTCTTTCTCACCAATCATGTTTTGGGTATGGATTGTTTCGGGCACATGCAATGAGACAATATCAGAAGTATTGAGTAGCTGTTTTAATGATTTTAATTGAATTGAGTTACCCAAGACTAACTTATCTTCAATATCATAAAACTGAACACGCATACCTAAGTGCTCAGCTAGAATACTCAATTGTGTACCGATATGACCATAGCCGATAATGCCTAGCGTTTTTCCGCGTGCCTCATATGAGCCTACTGCCGATTTGTCCCATTCCCCTCTATGCGCTTTTGCATTTTTGGCTGGAATACCTCTTAACAAGATAATAATTTGGCCCAATACTAATTCAGCGACTGACCGTGTGTTGGAAAACGGCGCATTAAAAACGGGGATCCCACGTATTAACGTTGCTTTCAAATCAACTTGATTGGTGCCGATACAAAAACAACCAACGGCAACTAGTTTCTCAGCCGCTGCAATGACCTTTTCATTTAGCTGGGTTCTTGAACGAATCCCAATGAAATGAACATTTTTGATTTTCTTAATCAGTTCATCTTCAGTCAATGACGTTGTTAAGGTTTCGATATTGGTATAACCGTTGGCCTGCAAAGTTTCGAGGGTACTAGGATGTAAACCTTCAAGTAGTAGAATTTTAATTTTTTCTTTCGGGAGCGAGACTTTAGTCATGGAGCAAAACCTTAACACATAATATAGGTATATTCAGACATCTAGACGTCTGTTGAACGATAGCCAATAATATAACAAATTAAAACGATACTGCACAGTGTTAAATGATTCATTATTAACTCTTTATAACACCTTGTTCTGTGCCGGTCAGAACAATATCTGCGCCGCGGACAGCAAACAAGCCATTGGTCACAACACCAACGATGTTATTAAGCTTATTTTCTAATTCAACGGGATTTAAAATTTCTAAGTTGTATACGTCAATAATGATATTGCCATTATCGGTAATGACACCTTGTCGATATGCTGGATCACCGCCCAATTTAACAATTTCACGAGCAACATAAGAGCGTGCCATTGGAATAACTTCTACGGGAAGTGGAAAACGTCCGAGAATAGGAACGTGTTTGGTATCGTCAATAATGCAGATAAAGGTTTTAGCGACAGCGGCAACAATTTTCTCTCTGGTTAGGGCAGCGCCACCACCTTTAATCATATGCTTATGCTCTGTAATTTCGTCAGCGCCATCGACGTAGATATCTAGGTCGTCTACCGAATTTAAATCAAATACTTCAATCCCGAGTTTTTGTAATCTTTCAGTAGAGGCATCTGAACTTGAAACGGCTCCAGCAATATCATTTTTTTTACTCGCTAGTGCATCAATGAAAAAATTAACTGTAGATCCCGTTCCGACTCCAACAATGCTATCGGATTTAACGAATTCAAGTGCAGCTTGGGCAGCTGCTTTTTTCTTCTGATTTTGGTCCATTTTCAATGTCCTTGTGTTGGTATTACAATTATTGTCAGTAGCGGCGATAAAAAAAGCCGACCTTGATGGATTAAATTTAGTCTTATATACATTCGAATACAAAGAGTTTACGAAAAAGAATAGAGTTTGTTTGATGTGAGTATATAAGGCAGCGCAATATCCCAAGTTTCAGTAGGTAAGGCTGCGCTTTTCTGCAATTCGTGCGCGAGTCCGACAACGATAGGTTGGGATTTCTCCCCCAATTTTTTTAATCGAGCTAAAGTCCGGTCGTAAAAACCGCCACCCATTCCGAGTCTATTTCCGGTTGAATCAAAGGCGACTAAGGGAGTAAATATGATACTCAAATTTTCAACAGGACAAACTCGTTGAACATCTAATGTAGGCTCTAAAATACCAAAATGATTTTCACGCATTTTTGTACCGTGAGTGAGTTCTTGAAACAGTAAATGGCCCTTGCAGAAAGGGTGTAAAATAGGCACAAACACGCCACGGTTCAGTGACCATAAATAATCAATTAGTGGCTGGGTGTTAACTTCACCATTAAAGGATAGATATAGCGCGACGTTTCGAGCATCTTGGAATAGCGCATTTTTCTGGTATTGTTTAACTAACCCTTGAGCGGCTGTTGTTTGCTGCTCGCTAGACAGAGAGAGGCGTTTATCGCGAAACGCCTTACGTAAGCTCTGTCGTGTTTCAAAAGCCAAGATTCAAGCCGTCCTTCATAGAGCATATCGGTTAACAAGTAAATCGGTTAGTCTAGGGTGGTCGACTGCTGTAGCGACATTAATGCTAGATGCTTCCAACCAATCTGGGCTCATAGTCGTCCCATAGGGTGCGAAGCTTGTTTGTCCTCGATTTAGGCTATCAGTAGAGACTCGCACATTACCTGGAGTCATCTCAAATAACGTTGGGTCAACAATGTAGGCAATTGGAAATGCATCATGAAAATAGCACTGCCTCGTTTCTTTGCCTTGTGAGTAGAAATCCATGTAGAACTTAGCCGCTTTTTCTATAAAACCACCAAGCTTAGGGTTTTTCTGCGCTAAAATGTTAGTGAAGTTTGGTGCAAAAGGGAGATCGTATGTAACGTCTAAACCAAACATGTTAAGTGTCCAGTCAGCAGCTAACACGATTTCAGCAGCATTAGCATCATTCCAAATATTAGCTTCAGCTACTGGGGTCACATTACCGGGTACAAAAGCGGCTCCACCCATAATGTTGACTGCTTTTACTAACTTGGGTAATTCTGGCTCTAGGCGCAATGCTAACGCCAAATTACCTAACGGGCCGACAGCAACAATGGTGATTTCACCGGGATATTTACGTGCCATTTCAACGATAAATTCAGCAGAACTACGAGGGTCGACTTTACCTACCGGGGCAGGATGGTTAATGTTACCGAAGCCATCGTCGCCATGCACAAAATGAGCATACTTTGATTCAGGACCAACCCAAGGCATAGCAACACCGGTGCACACTGGAATATCCACTTCAGCAAGCTCACAAAGGCTGAGTGCGTTCTTTGCTGCCATTACCGCGGGCACGTTGCCAAAAACGGTCGTTAGCCCTAATACGTCGATGTCGGGTGATTGAAATGCAAAAAATATAGCCATTGCATCATCGATACCAGGATCCGTGTCTAATATGATTTTGTGTTTCATGGTTGTCTCTATTCTCATTTTATGCACATTTGCTTAAAGAAAACATGCTCTTTTTATTATTTTCACTGCCACTCAATTCAATTCGTGATGAAGTCATACTATTGCGCTTTTAAAAATGCAGTCACTTCGTCAACGTTTGGTATTGAAGGCGCTGCACCTGATTTCATTACTGCTAATGCTGATGCAGCACACGCATATTTTAACGCATCGACAATAGCCATATTTGACTGGTACGCTGCTAAGAAAAATCCAATGTAGGTGTCGCCTGCGGCCGTCGTATCAACGGCTTTAACGCTAAATGCAGGACAAAACTCTTGAGTATTACCTTCGACAAACCAAACACCGGCTTTGCCTAATGTTAAGAGAATCTTAGTATTCGGGTAATCAGATTGAAGTGAACGCTTGATTGCTTCAACATCACTTTCACCGGTTAGTTGCTCTGCTTCCACTTCATTTACCACTAACAGCGTTAACTTATTAAGTGCAAGCCGTTTTACCGATTCGGTCATGGGTGCAGGGTTAAACGCGATATTTAAATTTCGTTTGTGCGCTTCTTGTATGACCGTATCGATGCCATTGGTTTCGTTTTGCAATAACACCCAATCTTGTGGTTTTGCTACGGCTAAAGCGCTGGCAATGTGGTCGTTGCTAATTGCTTGATTAGCGCCACCAAATAGAATGATACTGTTTTCTGCTTCAGGTGTAACCTGAATGATCGCATGGCCTGAGGCAACATCACTCAATTCACGAACGAAGTCACAATTTACCCCCGCATCTTTCATTTGGTCAATAAAACTACTGTCAGAGGCACCGATGGCACCGACATGAAACACTTGATTGCCCGCTTTAGCTAACGCGACAGATTGGTTTGCTCCCTTGCCACCTAAAATGGATTGGTAACTGTTTGAGGAGAGGGTTTCGCCAGGTTGCACGAAATGGGGAACCGAATACACGTGGTCAATGTTAATTGACCCAAAGTTAAAAACCGCCATGGTTATACCTTGTAGAATCAAGTGCTGTAAATGTAATGGTGCTTCCCAAAATGTCGCCGTACATTTTTCGTCGTGTGCCGATTAGGACACAGTGGAGGTATCTACATTACCGCAGGTTTCTCGATACGGGTCGAGCTTACGCAATAGTAATAGTGTCAACTTCCGAAGTTTTTAGCATCGGCAAGGAACATGAAATGTACTCGCAAACATTCCAGGAAGCATTGAACCCTGCGAATTTCGCTAGGGATCTAGATTCTACATGAAACGAGTGCATGAATGAAGTGTTTCTCAGAACGTTTTTTTAGTTTGCTATTGTTTTTACGATGAGCGGTGAAAAGTCCAACGATGATTCCACTTTCCTTACCTATTTGTTAAGATACCTACATATCGAACAAAGGATGAATTAATGTCAATTACTTCTACAGATTATGAAACTTTTTCTGCCATGCTATCCCAAGAAAATATCATTGTTGATGCTGCTGAAGTTCAAGGTATCTTATGTGGCATGTTAGCCGGCGGTATGACTGCTGACGACCAGTCTTGGATCGAAGCGTTAAGTGATGTAGTTAATCAAGGCGATGGCTTTAATGGTAAAGTCAAATCTCAAATAGTGGGATTATTTAACGAAATTTGTCAGCAATATGTTGACCCGGACTTTACGCTGGCACTTTGCTTGCCTGATGATGCCTCACCGATTAACGATCGAGGTAGCGCGCTATTAAATTGGGTGCACGGCTTTTTGTTAGGCTTTGGTTTGCATCAAGCTGACTTGACAGGTTGCTCCGCTGATGTAAAAGAGGGATTAGAAGACTTCACTGAAATTGTGCGTATGGACGAAGAAATGAAGGCAGACGAAGAGTCTGAGCAAGCGTTATTTGAAGTCATGGAATACGTTCGCATTACCGCTATGCTTTGCTTCCATGAATTAGGTAAATCACCGCTTGAACCAGAAACTAAGACCAATTCGGTACATTGAACGTAATAGACAACACGTAACAGTTTGTATTTAAGAAAACTCAATAACCGCTTTGTTATTACTTACTTTAATGTGTATCAAAAAATGATACGTCAGTTGTTGATGCGTCAACCAATGTCTTAAAATACCAAGTAAAGGGAACTCGCCTAAAAATGACAATATTACTGTCAGAATTTCAGCAACGCCGTGATCGCCTATTAGCCGAATGCGAACCTAATAGCATTTGCATAATTGCAGCTAGTTCACTGGTAACAAGAAGCAATGACACTGAATATCCGTTTCGCCAAAATAGTGACTTTTGGTATTTAACTGGTTTCAATGAACCTAACTCGTTTTTGATTTTGTCGAATCGCGTACTTTCAGATAACAATGTCACAGAATCGACAGTCGAAAATGAAACCGCTTCAATAATATTTGTTGCGCCAAGTGATGAGCATGCTGAGATTTGGCATGGCAGACGTTTAGGGGTAAATAATGCGGCTAAAAAACTAGGTACAGATTTGGCGCTTGATGTTGAAGACATTAATGAAGAATTAATCGATATTATTGATGGTCACAAACATATTTATTTTTCACTGGATGCTGAATCCAGAGTAGAATCTACTATCAGTGTCGCGCTTGCAGAATGTCGAAATGCACCCAAACAGAGTAAGGTAGCTCCTTCAATTGTGCATGATATTCAACCAATTTTACATGCAATGCGTTTAGTAAAGTCTGATGCTGAATTAAGTATAATGCAGCGGGCGGCAGATATCTCAGCAATGGCTCACGTTAGAGCCATGTTATTTAGCCAAACAGGAAAATTTGAATATCAGCTCGAAGCGGAAATTCACCATGAGTTTGCGATGCAAGGTGCGCGATACCCGGCTTATGGCACAATTGTGGGTAGTGGCGACAATGCTTGTATATTGCATTACACCGAAAATGCGGGACAGCTTACATCTGGCGATTTAGTCTTAATTGATGCAGGTTGCGAGCTTGAAGGCTACGCCGCTGATATTACGCGCACATTCCCTGTGAATGGAAAATTCAGTCCTGCGCAAAAGCAGTTATACCAATTGGTATTAGACTCACAAGAAGCGGCTTTAAAGAAACTCAAACCGGGTAATACTATTTCACAGGCGATGCAAGCTTGTGTTCGAGTTATTGTCGAAGGGCTAGTTAATCTAGGAGTGCTAAGCGGTCCGGTTGAGACCAACATACAACAAGAAACGTGGCGAAAATATTTTATGCATGGCTTGGGTCATTGGCTTGGCCTTGATGTGCATGACGTTGGTATCTACAAAATTAATGATATTGACCGTCCTCTGGAAATCGGCATGGTAATGACTGTTGAACCAGGGCTTTATATTCCAGTATCGGCAAGCGTTGATGACAAATTCAAAGGCATAGGCATACGCATTGAGGATGATATTGTGATTAGTGCAAGTGGGAATCACATTATGACAAGCAAAGCACCTAAAACAGTAAACGAAATTGAAACGTTAATGGCAAAGTAAATGGCCCAGAGCAGCCAATTCATTGGTGGGTAATACTTTATTCCCAGATTGCATAAATAGATTGGCTACTTTTGCCACAGGAGATCGTTAAGTGAGTTTGGTAAATGTTGATATAGCTATCGTTGGAGCAGGTATTGCCGGACAAACACTGGCTTTGGCGCTGGCTCAACATGATTTTAGCGTGGCTATTATTGATGCCAATGACCTATCGCAAAATATCACTGACGAGTTTTCGCCGCGGGTCAGCGCTATTAGCAAAGCAAGTGAGCGCATTCTGAGGAATGTAGGTGCTTGGCAAAACATACAGCGAATGCAAGCTTATACCGATATGCAAGTTTGGGAAGACCAAGGGTTTGGTCATATTGCTTTTTCCGCTCAAGAAAATGAAATTGACAACTTAGGCCATATTATTGAAAATAATTGCCTTACTCAGGCGCTGTTCGACACGGCTTCAAGCATTAAAAACATTCACTTATTTGGCGAACAAAAAATTTCAGCGATTAATCGTGGCGATGATCAGCAACTCATTAATCTTGAAAATGGTGACATAATAAGCACGAAACTAATTGTAGGCGCAGATGGGGGAAACTCATTTGTGCGAAAAATAGCTGGCTTTGCCGTTACTTTTTGGGATTATGACCACATTGCAATCGTGGCTAATATTCAAACTGAGCTACCTCACCAACTCATTGCAAAACAAGCATTTACTGCAACTGGTCCTTTGGCTTTTTTGCCACTGTCAAAGCCGAATATGTGTTCGATTGTGTGGTCGCAAAATACCTTAGAAGCTGAACGATTGTTGGGTTTATCTGACGACGAGTTTTGTAAATCATTGCAGGTGGCGCTCGACGGTCAGCTCGGGAAATGTGAATTACTAGGTCAACGTTTTAATTATTCTTTAAAAATGCAGTATGCCCAGCAGTGGGTAGATAATGGAATTGTGTTAGTTGGCGATGCAGCGCATACAATTCATCCTTTAGCGGGACAGGGAGCTAATCTAGGTTTATTGGATGTGGCTGCCTTAGCACAAGAACTCAGCGCGCTGAAACTGGCAGGCAAAGCATTTAATACCAAAAAAGCGTTGCGTCCATATGAACGCTGGAGAAAATCGGAAGCGGCAAAAGTAGTGGCAACCATGGAAGGCTTTAAACGACTGTTCAATGGTAAAGACCCGGCACTTAAATTAGCGAGAAATTTAGGCTTAACCGCTGCTAACGCAATACCAATAATTAAGAAGTTCTTTATTCAACAAGCAATGGGTAATGCTGGCAAAATGCCAGAATTAGCTAAACATCAGGATGAGCAGCATTCTAGGGCTAGTTAAATGCCAGAATTAGTTAAACATTAGAATCAGCTGAATGAAACAATACTTATTCGTATGTCAGCGCTGCAGGTAAAGTAAAACTCGCACGCGCCTTTTGGAAGACGCGGCACTTAGTAAAAATGGCAAAGGCACGGATATTTATTGTTTAGCTTTCTCCACCATTTTTCTAACGTCACTTAATAGCGCTTTTGCGTCATACACAATGCCATCTTTTATAGTGTAATCAATACCACCGGTGCGTGTTGGTTGGTTGTTTTCATCAAGTTGATAGTGACCTGTGCCATACAGCACTTTAAAATTGCGTAATGGATTTTCTTTGATAATGACCATGTCGGCTAATTTACCAATGCTAATTGAGCCAATCTCGTCGTCCATGCCCAGTGCTTGGGCACCATTTAAGGTAGCTGCTTGAATTACTTCATAAGGATTGAAACCCGCTTCGCGCAATAGTTCTAACTCGCTGATATAGCCAAAGCCATAAATTTTATAGATATAACCCGAGTCAGAACCGGTGGTTATTCTGCCACCATGATTTTTATAGTCATTTAAAAACTGCATCCATAATCTAAAGTTTTCCTTCCATGAAATTTCTTCATCAGTTGTCCAATCAAACCAATATGAACCATGTGCATAACGACTTGGTGTAAAAAAGTCCCACAATGTAGGCAGGGTATACTCCTCATGCCAGTCGGCATTGCGTTCGCGCATTAGATCGCGACTGGCCTGATAAATAGTCATGGTTGGATTAATGGTGAAATCAAGCTCGATAAGTTCATCGCGAACGGCGTTCCATTTTTCAGATCCGAATGGTGCGGCTTGTTTCCACAATTTACCAGCTTCTGAAAATCTGTCTTGTTCATTGTTGTAGTTATAATCAGCGGGGTAATTTTGAATAACTTGGTCTTCAAAAAGTGCTTCAGGTAAACCATACCAATGTTCCATGGTAGTTAGGCCCAGTCTTGCTGAGTCCAATGCATTCATGCTCATTACATTGAGTTGAGCGTGATGCATCATCGTACCCAAGTTCTGCTTTTTAGCCTCATCTAACGCAGCTTCCATGATCTTTGGTGTTGCGCCAAAAAACTTAACGCCTTTGGCACCTTGCTTGGCTGCCCTCTTAACCCAGTCACGTGCCTGTTTAGTTGTAAATATGGGGCTGTCACTGCCCATCCCAAAGCCTAAATAGGGAATGATTCTAGGCGCTACGATGGTATTTTTTGCACTGCGCTCAACATGGTCAAGCACCCAATCTAGGCCATTAAAACTGCCTGGTTCACGCACAGTTGTAATGCCATGTCCTAACCAAAGTTTAAAAACATACTCAGCAGGAATGTTGTCGGCAGAACCACCTATGTGACCATGCATATCAATAAAACCAGGCATTACGTAATAACCTGGCAACTGCATTTCTTTGTCGCCATCGCGCAGCACTGGCCGAGTCGTTGACTTAATCGGAACGCCTGGATGACCTACATCAACGATATTAGTGATGCGATTTTTCTCAATAACAACATCGACAGGACCACGAGCAGGTGCCCCTTGGCCATCAATGATAGTTACGGCGCGTAAAATTAATCGATTGTATGGCCCATCGCCTTCGCTATCTTGCTTCGATGGCGCTGCGGAACCCGGGGCTGAAAATGCAAATCCTGAAGCTAAACACAAGGTAATAGCGAGTGCACTAGTGACTATGGATTTTCGAGTAAATAGCGATATAGTTTTAATTAACATAGTTCCCTGCCGGTTTATTATTTTTGGATAGTGTACGATAAAAACACAAAATGGTCATAGCTGTTCAACGCTTCTCTTTGATTTCAACTATTGTTGACTAACCTAAGTGTGCTGGAGCATAAATTTATACAATTTAAAGCCAATGGCTTCACTATTTTGCAAAGCGTGTTATAAATGACCTCTGATTTAAATCTGTGAGTTTAGCAAAAAGCATTAATCATTATTTTAACTGCACATTACCACTAATCAAGGACGGTTATATGCTCATTAAATGCAGACGTTTTTTCATCACCTTTAGCTTGCTTTCTTTATTTTCAGTCACCGGCTGTGCTCATAAAACATCAAATGTCGTTGCACCATATGATGGTGTTTTTACATTGGCTTTTGCTTCATGTGCTCGCGAAAATCAACCTCAGCCTATTTGGACTGAAATCGCTAAAGTAAACCCAGAAGTGTTTTTGTACATTGGTGATAACGTTTATGCTGACGTTTACGAGGTGGATGGTAAAAGAAGTATGCAGCCTGTTACCACCAGAGCAAGATTTGATGAGGCCTATGCGCAAGCGAATGCGATACCTGAGTTTGCAGCCTTCAGAAAACAGGTGCCAGTGATGCTAGGAAGTTGGGATGATCACGATTATGGTAAAAACGATGGTGGCAAAGAATTTGTAATGAAAAAGGAAAGCCAACAGGCATTTCTCGATTTTTTTGAATTCTCAAAAGACGATCCTATTCGCCAACAGGAAGGCATTTATCATTCAAGAATTTTTAATGATGACGGACGTCGAGTTCAGATCATTGTGCTAGACACTCGCTATCACCGTGATGCACTCACTAAAAACCCTGATGGTAGGCCTAAAAACAAAGGTCCTTATTTACCCGTTACTGACAATTCAGCCACTATATTAGGTGATGATCAATGGTTGTGGCTATCGCAACAATTAGAAAAACCAGCCGATGTGCGCTTGATTGTGACCAGTATTCAAATTGTTGCCTATGAGCATTCTTGGGAAGGATGGGGTATGTTTCCGCATGAACGCGATCGCATGTATCAACTAATAACTGATAAGCAAGCCAACGGTATTGTTTTTATTAGTGGCGACCGTCATTTAATGGAGATTTCAAAAGATGAAGGTCAATTAGGTCATAAAGTGCCTTATCCGATATGGGATTTTACTTCAAGTGATATTACCCGAACGTTTTCCGAGGTGAATGAGGACAATAGCTTTAGACAAGGTTCTGTGGTCAGAGATACTAATTTTGGTGAAATTGTGGTTAATTGGGCTGATGATACATTGGATTCCAACATCGTACTAACGGCCAGAGATCGAAATGGCGATGTGCTAAATCAACAAATTGTGTTACTGCGCGACTTGCAGCTGTAGACTACGAGGCTAATGTTTAATAAAGGTGTTTATCAAAGGTATTCAAGAACCGTTTTTAAGCGCGGTACCTGATAAACGTGTTTAACTATCTTGTTTGATAAGTACGAGTAGACAATAGCGATGAAAAGATGACGAGTACTTTGTCCCAAGTTAACGTTAACGTGCCTTTTAATGGAAGGCACATTTTATTAAAAGCAGGCATTAGTACTATCATTACTGTATTTTCGATTATCCTTCTGTATTTGCAGAATGAACCCACAGCTAAACCCTATCAATTTATATTTCAGCTTATTGCTTCCTCGTTTATGTCAGTCTTTTCTGTTTATTTATGGACAGGCTATATTCGCACCAAACGCAGCATATTAAGCATTAATTCTGATTTTATTGCATGGGTAAATAAGCACAAAAATGTCCGCGTAAAATGGTCATTTATTCGTGAAGTAAATATTGTCGACTTGTCAAAAAAAGTGGGGCGCTCGAAGTATGTGGTTTATGATTTTGTGCTTGATGCGCAGGAAACTAAATTACCAAGCCCAATGACATTATATGCGAGTGATTATCAAATTTCTCACCCTGAATTGCTTGAGCTTATTGAGCAAGCAGCTAAAAAATATAATTTTCAGGTAATTCTCGACCGAATGTAGTCTGACAATGTTTTACTGACTTGCGGATGCTGGGTATCTTGGTTGAATAAACAAATCTTTATTTTCCCCAAAGTAGGTAGGCGTTTATTTTTGATAATGTCCAGCTCTGGTGGCACGCTACTTTTAGCCAGCACTGTGACTCCCAACCCCTGTTTAATGGCTGCAATTAATCCGTATAGGTCGGCATTGGTGTAGCTAATTTTCCAGGCATTTGTTTGCTGCTTCAGTTGTTGAATAACTCGTGAGCGGTATACGCAACCATCGGGAGCTAATACTAATGACAAATGACTCAAATTAAGCGCTTGTTTTGCATCTCCAACCCACACTAAATCATCTTCTATTAGAAGCTCTCCTTCAATGGGGTCTTCTGGATTAACTAGGGCGAGTATAAGGTCAAAGTTTTTTCTATTATTTGCATTGAGCAGATGTCGGCTAAGTGCAGACGTTACATCAAGCGATACATCAGGGTAGCGCACGCTAAATTCACCAACAATGCTAGGTAATAAGCGCGTAGCGAATTCGCCGGGAATACCGAGCCTTAATCGGCCTCTTAGTTGACCGTCTTCTAAACGCCGAAATACATCATCATTGATAGCCAGCATTTGTTTAGCCTGGTCATATAGCCACTGACCGTCGGCGTTCGCTTGATGGCGCTGGCCAACTTTATCGAAGAGTTTCTTGCCAAGTTGGTTTTCGAGTTTTTTTATTTGTAGGCTGATTGCGGGTTGCGACCGACCAAGCAATTCGCCAGCCTTGCTGTAACCACCAAGTTCTATAATGCCTACGAAGGTACGTAAATTGTCTAATGATAACTGTCTCATGTACTTCTCGGACTTATCGTTGTGTGCTGAATTTCTTTCATTTTTGGGGTATAAGTATTATCAGTAGTTTAAATGCATTCTATCTAATATATTTAAAAAGTAAATGTATTCATTAGGACTTTTAATTGGATCTTATGAATTTCCATTTCTATACTAAGTCCATTATTTTTTAAAAGAGATACTGCAAATGAATACTACAGCACTTCATGGCGCGCACATTAAAGCTGGCGCAAAGATGGTTGACTTTTTTGGTTGGAATATGCCAATTAATTACGGTTCACAAATTGAAGAACATCACGCTGTGCGTCAAGACGCAGGCATGTTTGACGTATCTCATATGACCATTGTTGATGTTGTTGGTGTTCAGGCGAAGGACTATTTGCGTTATTTGCTGGCTCATGATGTTGAAAAGCTTCAGCTTAAAGGTAAAGCCTTATATAGCGGTATGCTGAATGACGAAGGCGGTGTTGTTGATGACCTTATTGTATATCATTTTGAATCAACTAATTACCGACTAGTGGTAAATTCTGCAACTAAAGAAAAAGATTTGAATTGGTTAAACAAGATTGCTGATGGTTTTGACGTGTCAATTATCGAGCGCGATGAATTTGCCATGATTGCGGTGCAAGGTCCGAATGCGCAGGCGAAAGCACAGAGTTTATTTTCTGCAGCCCAGAAAGAGGCAGTCCTCGGTATGAAGCCTTTCTTTGGCGTTCAAGCTGAAGACTTGTTTATTGCGACAACGGGTTATACTGGCGAAGCTGGCTATGAAATTATGGTGCCGGTTGGACGCGCAGAAGAGTTTTGGGACCAATTATTGGCAGCGGGTGTTGTGCCATGTGGTTTGGGCGCTCGTGATACACTTCGTTTAGAAGCAGGTATGAATTTATATGGTCAAGATATGGATGAAACGATTTCTCCATTAGCTGCCAACATGAGCTGGACAATCACGTGGGAGCCAACTGAACGCGAGTTTATGGGTCGAAAAGCCTTGGAAGCACAAAAAACAGCGGGTCACGAAAAGTTAGTAGGCCTAGTAATGACTGAAAAAGGCGTGCTCCGAGCTGGTCTAAAAGTGATCGCAACAACAGGTGAGGGCGTTATAACATCAGGCACATTTTCACCAACACTAGGTTACAGTATTGCAATGGCAAGAGTGCCAGCAGGAACTGAAATTGGTAGCACTGTTGATGTCGAAATGCGC
Source organism: Glaciecola sp. (assembly GCA_047637355.1). GTDB lineage: Bacteria > Pseudomonadota > Gammaproteobacteria > Enterobacterales > Alteromonadaceae > Glaciecola. The sequence continues at coordinate 14,535 of JBLIKA010000027.1, forward strand.
AAAAAATTAGTGTCAGTTAGCGTGGTGAAGCCCAGCTTTGTTCGCAACGGCAAAAGCGTATTATAGGTCATCACGACTTTGTCATAAGTTGACAATTGATTCGCAATAAAAATAAAAACTATTCATTATTTAACAACAGTTAGGAAACATCATTATGAGCAATATACCAACAGAATTACGTTATGCAAGTACTCATGAGTGGGTTCGTTCAGAGGGTAATGGCGTGTTTACCGTAGGCATCACTGAGCATGCACAAGACTTGCTTGGCGATATGGTGTTTGTTGATTTACCAGATGTAGGCGATGCCGTTACAACGGGGGATGACTGCGCTGTTGCTGAGTCAGTAAAAGCAGCGTCTGATATTTACGCTCCTATTACCGGCGAAGTTATTGAAATAAATGGTCAATTAGAAAATTCGCCAGAGTTGGTTAACTCTGATTCATTTGGCGAAGGTTGGATGTTCAAAATACAAGCTGATGATCCTGCTGAAGTTGATGGTTTGATGGACGCAGAAGCTTACGGCATGTCAATCGACGACGAGTAGTTTTCGTTTTATGCTAGGTTCGATGGGTGCTTATTGTAGCCTCGTTGAGAATAGCATTAGCTAATATCGCTCATTCCGAGCTTCCATGTTAAGTGTGAAGTTTGGCTTTCTTATTTTTCAAATTTTGTTTTTAGGTCGCTAGTACATGAATAATTCAAATACACCCGCTTCGTTGTTGGATTTAGAACAACCGAACGATTTTATCCGCCGTCATATCGGTCCAGGCAAGGGTGAAATGGAAGAAATGCTGTCGTTTATCGGCGCTGATTCATTAGACGATTTGATGAAGCAAACTGTGCCTGTCGGTATTCGTTTGCCTGAGCCGCTTAACGTCGGTGAGGCGCAAACAGAAGTGAATGCGCTCGCCGAATTAAAAGCGGTCGCAAAAAAGAACGTGATTAATCGCTCATTCATCGGAATGGGGTATAGCAATACATTTACGCCAAACGTTATTTTGCGAAATGTGCTAGAAAATCCGGGTTGGTATACGGCATACACGCCGTATCAACCAGAAATTGCCCAAGGTCGTTTGCAAGCTATCCTGAACTTCCAGCAGGTCACTATTGACTTAACTGGCTTGCCACTAGCATCAGCTTCGTTACTAGATGAAGCGACTGCTGCAGCCGAAGCAATGGGTTTAGCTAAACGCGTTTCTAAAAACAAAAAGTCAAATAGCTTTTTTGTTTCAGACGGTGTTCATCCACAAACACTAGACGTGGTAAAAACTCGCGCAGAAATGTTTGGTTTTGAAGTGATTGTAGGTGATGCAACTGCAGCTGCAAAGCACGATGTATTTGGCGCATTGCTGCAATACCCAAGCTCAACCGGTCAAATTAACAACATCCAGCAAATAATTACCGATGTACAAGCAAATAAAGGCATTGTTGCTGTTGCTTCAGACTTAATGGCACTGGCTATGTTGACACCTCCGGGTGAGCTTGGTGCTGATGTTGTGCTAGGAAGCGCGCAACGCTTTGGTGTGCCAATGGGTTATGGTGGTCCTCATGCCGCATTCTTTGCTACCAGAGATGAATATAAACGTTCATTGCCAGGTCGCATTATTGGCGTTTCAAAAGATACTCGTGGGCGTCCTGCTTTGCGCATGGCATTGCAAACACGTGAACAACATATTCGCCGCGAAAAAGCCAATTCAAATATTTGTACAGCGCAGGTATTACTGGCGAATATGGCGTCTTTCTACGCTGTATATCACGGTCCGGTAGGCATAACGACTATTGCCAATCGTATTCATCGCTTTGCTGATATCTTAGGCGCAGGCTTAGTCAGTAAAGGTGTTGAATTAGCACATGATACTTGGTTTGACACACTAACGGTGAAAGTAGCAAACAAAGCAGATACACTACAAAAAGCATTAGCTAAAGGCATGAACTTGCGTGCTGATCTTGAAGGTACGGTGGGTGTCAGTTTTGATGAAACCAGTACACGCCAAGATATTCTAGATTTGTTTGATGTGCTTATTGGTGAGGGTCATGGGCTAAGTGTTGAAGTACTTGATGCACAAATTATTGCGAATGGGTCAACGTCTATTCCGCAAGAATTGGTACGTACAAGCGCATTCTTAACCCACAAAGTATTTAATAGCTATCATTCAGAAACTGAAATGTTGCGCTATATAAAATCGCTCGAAAATAAAGATTTGGCCTTGAACCACAGCATGATTTCATTGGGCTCTTGTACAATGAAGCTGAACGCGGTGGCCGAAATGATACCGGTTACTTGGCCTGAATTTGGTCAACTACACCCGTTTGCACCGCTAAATCAGGCGCTTGGTTACAAGCACATGATTGACGAACTCAGCGATTGGTTAATAAACATTACTGGTTACGATTCATTGTCGATGCAGCCAAATTCAGGCGCTCAGGGTGAATATGCGGGCCTGCTAGCCATTACTCGTTACCATGCTAGCCTTGGTAACAGCCACAGAAACGTGTGCTTAATTCCACAGTCGGCACATGGCACTAATCCTGCCTCAGCACAAATGTTGAGCTTAAAAGTGGTTGTTGTTAACTGTGATGCGAAGGGTAACGTTGATCTAGCTGACCTTCGCGCCAAAGCTGAAGAAGTAAAAGATAACTTAAGCTGTGCGATGATCACGTACCCGTCAACTCACGGTGTATATGAAGAAACCGTCAAAGAAATTTGTGACATAGTACATGAATTTGGTGGTCAGGTTTACATGGATGGCGCAAACATGAACGCGCAAGTGGGTGTCACTTCACCTGGTTTGATTGGGTCTGATGTATCGCACTTAAACTTACACAAAACCTTCTGCATACCTCATGGTGGCGGTGGTCCAGGTATGGGTCCTATTGGCGTTAAGGCACATTTAGCACCGTTTTTACCGAGTCATACGGTTATTGGTTTGGAAGCAGGTGGTACAGGTGAAGATCTAGGCACAAATGGTGCTATTTCAGCAGCGCCATGGGGCAGTGCATCTATACTTCCCATTAGCTACATGTACATTAAAATGATGGGTAGCGAAGGCTTGAAAAAAGCCACTGAAGTTGCCATTTTAAGCGCAAACTACATTGCACAGAAGCTTGAAGGTCATTACCCAATTCTTTACAAAGGGAATAATGGTCGTGTAGCCCACGAATGTATTATTGACTTACGTCCTATGAAGGAAGCTTCAGGTGTTACTGAAATGGATGTTGCAAAACGCTTAAATGACTATGGTTTCCATGCGCCAACCATGAGCTTCCCAGTAGCGGGTACGCTAATGATCGAACCAACAGAGTCTGAAGCTAAAGCTGAGCTCGACAGATTCATTGAAGCGATGGTTTCTATTCGCCAAGAAATAGCCAAAGTAGAATCAGGTGAATGGGACGCAATAGATAATCCGTTGCATAATGCACCGCATACATTGGCTGATATTTGTGACAGTAATTGGAACAGAAGTTACGATCGACAACTAGCTGCTTACCCGGTTGATGCAGTCGCGAAAGATAAGTTCTGGCCAACAGTGAATCGCATTGATGACGTTTACGGCGACAGGAATTTAATTTGTTCTTGCCCTGATTTAGATAGTTATCGGGATTTTGCTGAATAGTGTCGATCTGTAATTAAGTTTGTGACTATTTAAGTTAATAAAGATAACCAAACAGCGAAAAGGCGAGCCAGCAATGGTCCGCCTTTTTTATTTTGTATGTCTGCCCTCAAGGGAACCAGATATGTAAGACATAATATATTTATCCCTAATTGTCGTTGTTAAATAAAGTACGCTATACATAGAAAAGCCTAAATATAATGATATAACGACAATTTCCCAAAATTAGATTTTTTAATAAAATATGCTACCAGTGCAACCAGTAAAAGATAACTACTGGAAAAGTACGCTACAGTAAAACTGAATGCTCGTTAAAAAGGCGTTTCAACGGCAATACTGGCGGCACGCCGTTCAAATCGGAGTGAGAACTTTGTGCCATTTGCCGAGGTTGATGTTCAGTTCACAAATGAACATCTCGTATGCATTGCGGACATACAAGATAGAGAATTAGCAAGTCGCTTTAATATACTATTTTTTAACTCTGTAGAGCTTAAAATCAGCTGGTTCCAACGCTTGTCCTTTGTGATACGAATACAAGTGCCCCTGCAACATGCTTGTAGCCAATTGGTGCAGGATAATCTGATTGGCAAAAGTTGTATGAGTCGTAGAGATTTGTGTAACGCCATCAACAAGAGATACATTACTTTTATTAAAATGTGTTTTATTAATAAGATCGCTTCCATTAATCATCAATACAAATTCAGACTGTTCATCTAATTTGTAATTAAGCACGACTAGCTGCTTTTTACCTCGAATATCTGCTACTCCAATCCACACACCATATAGTTCATTACTAAATTTTTCCTCTAAGGCAATTAGCCTTTCTCTATATCGCTCTATGAATTCCCTGACAGTCGATTTACCGTTCTTTTTATCAAGCTGATATGTTGCGGCCAGTCTGGGTTTGTTTTGGTCATCAATATACATTTCAAGGACTTTGAATGAGTCACTAGAGTTTGGAGTTACTATTAATCTCAGGTTGGTATTTTGCTCACTTGGGTAGGGAACAGATATAATGCATTCTGAAGGGGTACAATTGATATCATTGTTGTCGAAAGGCATTTGCTTAACATACCTAAAAGCGCTCGCTAGATTTGCAATAAAAAGCTTATGTTCGCCATTATCATTCAACTGAAGTAGAGAGTAATTAGTCCCATTCGTTTCAGAAATTCCTTCCCATAAGCCGCTTCCTAAGCTCAAACTGGGGGGGGGCTTTCAGCGAATGCTGTATTAATTAAAAAGGTAATGCTAAGTATTGCGCTACTCAAAAACCATCTCATTTATAAAGTTCCTTCTTTGTATTCGAAATTGCCGTATGTGTAACACATAATAGCTCCGGTTAGGCGGCTCACAGTTAAAAATACTGGCTAAAGTACACTAAAAACATTGTTTACAGTCTTCACTTTGAGTCCTGTAGCCTTAATCTAAGTGATTGACCCATTTAAATATTTCAGATCTTTAAGCTACGCAATAAGTGTATGTTTCAGTTATCAAAGCGTCAATATAAAAGTATGTGCTCTGCTATTGGCTCGAAGTTGCCCTTTAATCAATTTTGACACAGTCTGGGCACAAACTTCCCGTACAAATTTGAATGCCTCATGACGGCTTTGCAGTTCGGCTGTTTAAGACAAGTTCTGGCAGAGCCCGCGCATGGCCCACACGCCTGCCTATTTCATCTAATTCTAGCCAAAGTAAGAAGTGTCAATTTTTTTTTACACTTACTAATGCCCTTTAAAGTGTGAAATCGCCCTGAGTCCAGTGTTTCCAGCTTTTCTTATACAAAGGTATGAGTCCATTTATTTTACAAATTCATATATAGGGAAAATACAAAATTAGCTAAAGCATTGCATTTAATCAAATATTTATTATTGGCACTGTACGTGCAAAATGACTTTCGAAAAACAGTCAACCGCTGCGGGTATTTTCGTCCTAGCCGACAAATACCAGCCGGTATAAACCACACTTATTGAACAATGGCAATTCGTAAACGGTCCATTACCAGTTAATCAGGGTTATTTTACGGATTTGATTCCAAAAGGAAGGGCATTGATTGTAGGTAGCCAACTTGATGTAAATAAAAAAATAAGGTTCACTAATGAAAAAAACAAATAATCTACTAATAATCACGACATTATCCATGATGTCTTCCGCACAAGCTAGCGTTATACCCTCGGGGTTGCTTGATGGAGACTTAAATGAGCAATCGATCTATGCAAATTTTGGTGTAACTCTGGGTGATCATACAAAGGTCGGTGGCAATATGCAGGGAGCCAGCCCAATTACTACCGGCGTAAATTCAGTCGTCGGTGGTAATATCGAGGCAGGAACCGTCGTAACGATTGGTGCGGGTTCAAAGGTCGGCGGCTATCTTCTGGCTGGAACCACCGTCAGTACAGGCGTGGGAGCGGAAGTAGGGAGTGATATATTTAGCGGAACCACGACGGGTACCGGCGGAGGGTCAACTGTCAAGGGCGACATTGAGGCAGGAGCAGCCTATACCTCAGGCGTCGGCGCTGCGGTCAACGGGAATATTGTTCAAATGCTTACGAACGATCCAAGTTACGAGGCACCCAAAGTTAAAAACCAGCACGCTCAACTTGGGGCTGCGCAAGAAACTCTGAGGTTGCTGGGAGTCGGGTATTCGACGGCCCTCGGTATTGTATTCGGTACGACTACGGAGACGCTGACTGCTGGCATCTATGATAGTGTAGATCATCTAACGATAAGGGCGGGGAAGAAACTCATTCTTGATGGGGAAAATAAGGTCGGTGATTTTCTTTTCAACATCCATAACTACATGAACTTTGCAGCAGGTGCGTCAGTAGAACTAATAAACTTTGCCGATGACAGTAAAATCATCTGGAATGTCCTTGGCGACGTAACTGGCACACAGGGCTATTTCTCAGCAGAGGCAGGTGCAACCGTCAGAGGCTTTATTTTTGCTAAGGGCTACGTCCGAACGGGAGCCGACACTACGATATTAGGCGTGGGCAATTCTTGTGGTGGTGCGACTTCAAGAGAGGATTACGTTGAATTTGGTGCAAGGAATACAATCGGAGCTGAGGGTTGCGTGGGTACCTTTTCGAACCCTGTCCCTGTATCTGAACCTGAATTAATCGCGTTATTCGGTTTCGGTCTTATGGGTTTGATTATTGCTAGAAGAAAGAAAGCATAAGTGAGTGGTCACCCATCAGTGTCAATTCTTTAAACTATTGATATATACAAGATGGAGTGACCTATTTCTGACATATTTTTTTTGAGCAAGCCATAGCAGGATTGCGATCCGGTAAAGATTTAGTTGGCAACGAAGGCGTTTTAGTGCCGTTGATTAAACAGTTAACTTAGGCGGCGATTACTGCTGAACTAGAGCACCATCTATGTGTCTGTCGGATTTAGCATACGTTGAGCATTCTCAGTTAAGATTAAACTGATTTTTCCGATATACCTATCTTTTTAGTTTCAGCTAGTTATCCTTACATGTCGTATGAATTTATAATGAAGCACTCCCTGCACCGGTGTTCAAGCACTAACGGTAACCGTCCGACCAATTACACCTAGTTAAAGTAGCATTCCACGGCATCAGACTTTCCACGTTGCAATTCGGCTCTATAGATTTTTCAAGCACATGCACCCAACGAGTCTTGCTTCGGTTGCATGATATGAAGGATGACCGTTTACTTGCAAGTAACCGTTGTAACCTCGTGAAAAGTCTACCGGACATTGCCCACCCCTCACAGGTTGATGCTCGTAGAGCACAATATTGCGCGTACCATCCTCTTTAATATCTCCTTGGGGTGAATCTGCACCTGCGTTATACACCCACATCTGCGATTTTTGATTTTCATCGGCAACGACCTTGAGTGGCGTTTCATCTGCCCGCCTCACGCTTTGGTTCAGCAATATGGTATGCCAAGGCTCATATAATAATTGACTTAAGATAGCCGCTATCTTAACTATCCAGTCAGACATCGTTTTTCGACTCAGCCCAATCTTAATTTGCGCAAGGATTTGCTCTTGACGATAAAGCGGTAAGCCGAATTGGTATTTACTGGTAATTATTTGTGTAATTAAGCTAGGTGTTGCATAGCTTTTGGGCATGATGCTCTTAGGCACAGGCGCTTGTTTGATAGGATTTGACGTACCTTGTTTCTCACACAACCGGCAACATACTTAGGACGGTGATGCTCAATAACTCTGGCACTGGCCGGCATGAACTCAAGTTTTTCGCTCACATAGGTGCCGATACAATGCAATTCGTTCTGGCAACAGTCGCATATCTTATCGCTGGGGGCAATGTCATGCTTAATTACAACTCGACAACGCGGACGTACGCTATTAAAAAATGACTGAGAACTTAGTGCCATTTCCCGACGTTACAAGATAATCTAATGAGGGTCTAAAATTGGCAGTGTGTAGATAGTCGGACTCCCCCACACCCTAGAGTATAGGGTGACATAATCGTCATTCAACCTTAATAATCTATACTTAGGTTGCTTTAGTTATGTGCTCTTTGCATACGAATAATTGGCAGACATCATTTGATGATCACCGCTTTCTTTTTGGTGTATTGAGTATCTTTACTCAATACGGCATCTCAGGGCTTACTATTAAACGCAACAGTGTTGAAATACGAGTTAGCGGGTTTGAATTCTGAGCATAAAAAAGCCAGTCAGTTTAACTGACCGGCTTTACTTTGCGTAATAGCTTATCTGCTTTAAGTCGAGGCTATTTTCCGTTATTCACATAACGTATACATAAGCCTTGATTACGGAATTCCGATCCGTCGTTACGGCGTAAGTCTTTCCAACCGTCTTTTTTACACTGATTTTTATCGCGTGGAACAATGTAAAGATTGAGGCCTACAATCACAGGATCATGGTCTGAGCTGCGAAATGCGTCAGGCGCGTATAAGGCAACTTGTGCGTCTTTTTTGAATGACGTATCGTAATCTAAGATATCAGGCTCATCAGCATTAATTGCCCAAACGCTGGTGTCTGTTATCTGCTGCGTTAACACCGGTGATGCTAAGGCATGATCAAGATAACCAACAGCAGCATCAAACAAGTACGAATACGCTTTCTCACCACCAAATTGCTTCACCATGTCAGCAAAGCCGGCCGATTGTAATTTTACAATCGGATCTTCTTCGTCATAGCTATTTAGGTCACCAATAATGAGATAGTCAGGATCGTCACTACCAGTTGGATCAGTCGCTAACCAGTCAGCCAAAGCCGCTGCGGCATCAGTCCGCACTAAGTTACAATTTCCTTGACCATCCTGCATATCGACGTCGCCTAGGCTATTGCAACTAGACCCTTTCGACTTAAAATGATTGACTGCAACAGTAACACGACCACCCTCTTTGATTTCAACAAAGGTTTGCGCTAAAACAGGACGATTCGAAGTATCAATAAAACGCTGATCAACAGAAGAATCAAGGACAGCAAAATTACCCGCCAAGGAAACTGAGTTAAGCTTGTAAAGCATGGCTACCTTAATTGCATCTGTACCAATGACACCAGTGTCAACATAAGCATAAACGTCTTGACCAATTGCCGTATTTAAACCTACAACCAAGTCTTTGAGTGATGCATCGGCATTATTTTCAATCTCGATTAAACCAACAACATCCGCATCGATCTCAGCTAAAGCCTGAATAATTTTAGCGCGTTGGCGCTCAAACTCTTCTGCATTATCGGCACCACGACAACTACTTGCCGACGGGCCGCATCGATTGCCATTTTGATCTAACGTGGTGAAATAATTGAGTACGTTAAACGATACTATTTTTAACCTGCCTGAAATCACAGGAGCACTTTTGCGAGGGTTTGATGCAGTATACTGCGCACCTTGAGTCGGTTGTATACGATATGCACCAAATGCCTGATGCATAACACCTTGGACGTTTTTAACAGTATCGCCACCACGGAATTGATTGCTTAAAGTGAATGCTTTACCGTTCGGATGCATTGCTGGATCAGAGTTTTGTGATGTACGCCCATCGTCTAATGTAATTTGTCTAGTCGCATTGGCTGCTAATAAGTCAAAATAATTATTTGAATTTGGCTCAACGACCGCGGTTGGGATATTTAAACGTGCATCACCATCTAGTGGTAAAATTAATTTTATCTCGCCAAAGCGATCAAAATTGAAATATTCACCAATAACTAAATCTTGTGGCAATATTATGCGCATGCCTTCTAAGGCTTCTAGCTGCTGATCATCGATAATTGGTAAGTTCAGCACTTGTGCAATAGGCAAGGCGAAATCGGTGGCTAAAATAGACACTTCTACCGCACTTACTTGAGTCATTCCACTAAATTCGGATACACTACCAGTCACCCTTACCTTGTCACCTAACGCGACATCTATGGCAGGAGAAGAGCCATCGAACACAAATAGTGCATCAGACGTTAACGGGCTCCCATCACCTACTTCTGATTGAACAAAAAAGCCGCGCAGTTCGCCATTATCTTCAGCAGCATTATTTTGAAAGTCGCCAACCACGATACCTTCAACTATGACTTCTAAACCATTCAGTTCGGTTGCATTACCGCTGCCTTGGATAACTGAAATAGGCAATAATTCAGGACCAACTGGAGGTTCAGCAGAAAAGTCGCTGAGTACTTTTAAGTTTTGTAACACAAATGCTTCTGAACCACCGTTAGCTTTAGCGATTAAGCTAAGGCTCAACTGGCTTCCATTGCCAGGTATTGCCGCTCGCGCTGGACTTAAAATATTGGATAGCGCTTTACCAGGAATAGTGAGAGGGTCACCAAGCGTAATGTTTTTACCCGTTTCTAAGGTATATGTCAGACTAGCTGACTCATCCGCTACAATATTAAAAATTTCAACCGCAGGTGCACCGTCAATAGAGGCTGTTAATTTGAAAATGTCACTATTTTCAAAGTCACCCATTGCACCCATGTCAATTTGTAAGCCAAGTCCAGTTGCGCCGCTTACATCAAAAACCCAAGAGGCAATTACGTCACCATTATTGTCTCCGTTTTGAGTATCAACTACACCAAAAAACGCGTCGGTGTTCGCGCTATCAACGACACCCAAAGAATCACTACTAAATGTTGTGGTGTCGTCTAAGACAGCAAAAGGTATGGATGTAGAAACACCACGTTGATACTTCTGAAAGCCGTCAGCCGGGCTACCAAAGGCATCTGTATATGCATTGTCATACGAGATTAAATTAAGACTAGCACTTTCTACCATATCAAACGCAATGACCGTTTCTGCTGCCTGAGCAAAGCCCATCGCAAGCATACTTAGCGTCGCAGCTGGTAAAATCTGTTTTAAAGACATTAAATTTCCTTAGCCTAAATTTTTAGGTCTTATTATTATTATCCAGCCGAAAGCCTTGCTCGACCAGTCTTCACGTGATTTCGTGAAAGAATTCAAATGGTATCCATATCTGATGAATATAATGTGACATTAGAGTGCATTAATCGATTTCTATTTTTAATGACGCAGTAAATTCACATATGAACTTTAAAGACTATACTTTGTTTGAAGCATAATTTCAGTATCCTTATTCAGTCCTGCATTGTTTGCCGATATCACAGAAAAAGACTGAGCTCGATTAAGATCTTGAATTTTTTGCCAAACAGAGTCCCTATAACAATGTTAATATTTACTGAGTATAGGGAAGATAAACCATAAGCCTGTTCTATTCAGCAGGGCTGATTTTATTTGGTTTAAGACTAATAACCTGAATTATGGGGTAGGGAAGGCACGACGCGGCTGGTTAGAAAAAGATGACATCTTCAATAGTCGTTCATTATCCGCCCTGCGTAAGTTAATCGGAGACGTCTAGTCGCTACCGAATGTTATAAACGCAATCCCTACAAAAATTGCCGCCTTGCTTGTTGATGGATCAGCAATTGAGTTTTTCATTTAATTCCCCTCCGCAATGATTTGATTATTTTATACCGTTATTTAATTCACTATTCGCTATCTTAGTAGTGCATACCTTCGAACCATATCAGCTATTGACAGGCTTATGTAACAGTTCAGACTCCATGTTTACTTGTTCGTTACTCAGTTTGAGTAGACTTAGTAACTGTTTTGTTCATATATTAAAAACGCAGTGATAAGCAGCTTAAGCCCCCATCCAATTTCCGAAATTCAGACATAGCTACTTCGCGTGTTTCATAACCCAAATGTTGAATTGCCTTCAGCGCTTTAGGAAAACCTTTAGGCACTAATACAGTGCCATTTATCCATACACTGTTGGCTGCATAGTCTTCATCTGTGTCGATCTCGATTCGATTGAACTGAGTAAAATCAGGATGTGTGTGCATCTCACCAAAGGTCAGTAGATTGTTATTTTCCAAATAGCTTACGCCTGTTTTTAAGTGCAATAATTCTGACATTTCAACCATTGAGCCAGATAAATTATGTTTGTCCAATATCTTGATTAATTGGGCTGCACCTTGGGTATTGGTCCGCGCGGATAAGCCGATATAAAAATGCTCTGCTACCATCATAATATCGCCAGCTTCCACATGGCCTGGCAAATCAATGCGTTCTATGTCGGGGTAAAATGCGTTAATTGCGGCTTCCATATGCATGACTTCTCCTCTGCGACTAGCCGCCCCTGGGTGAGTCAAAATAGCGCACTTTGGTGTGAGCAGGGCGACGTCTTCCACAAAACATGAATCAGGATAGTCTTCGAGGGCCGGTAGTTCTGTTACCTGTAAACCACATTCTTTCAGTGCATCAATATAATCCTGATACTGTTCACAGGCTAAAGCGTAATCGGGTAGGCCCATATTAGCTTCGGTGAGTCCGTTAATCATAGCTTGGCAGGGTTTGCGCACAATGGCTCGAGTAAACATTTTTGCTCCTAATCTTTATTGATATATGACCCTAGTTAAAACTGATATCCAATGCTAAACCAAGCAATCGTTTTGACTCTGGCTTTATTTGTCGAACCACCCAAACTAGGCCAGCTAATGTCACCATTCGTTTGGCCAACATCAAGACCGAGGCGAAAGCCTTCTTGGGCGTTCCCAGAAAGATAGTAGGTAGCATTCAAAGAGTATATGGTTGCTATGGTTTTTGTTAGCGAGCCACCAAGCGAAACCTTGTCATTTATAAAATAGTCGTAACCAATTCCAGCGCCAACAAGACCAAGAGACGCTCGAATATTGTGATTTTCGCGTTTCCAAGCGACTTGTGCTCCAACTAATCCACTATATTGAATGCCATGACCAATAGAATAGTCTTGTGCTTTTACATTAGATGCAAATACACACATAAATCCCAACAATATAATTGCTAACTTCATTTTTTACTTCCTCTAAATCTTAGTGTGATGTGCTATGTTAAATGGTCAAGCTATGAAGGCGGATTTTGAGAGTCTAAATAGAATAAAACACTTCCCAGTTCTATGCAACAGGGTTAATTTTGCTTGGTTTAATATTAACAAACTGACTTTTGGTGCTAGTTTGTATTGGATGAAATTGGGTTTTGGATTATGTCAGCGAAGTTTTAACACAAGAGATCTATAAAATAGGCTTATTCGCGCACTGGAACGCTGACGCGCATATACCTTCGCCTTTGCCATTACACGATAATTTAGCACGAGCATTATAATAGACGTACGAGCAAGGATGTCAGGCAAGGCCTTCCTTTCCTTTTGCGTGTATAAATTTTGTGATTAACATATTTTTTTGAATGATACTTGGTTTGTGGGTGGGAACAGGAAATTAAAAGGCTCGTAAATAAACTGCTGTGTGAAGCTAAACTTATTTAGTAGCAATTTTAATTCCCGATGTTTGAATTGAAGACTATTCCAATCAGGCATTGGATAAATACTTATATTACCGCCGACTTTAAGAGTTCGATGAAACTCAGTAAATATATTTAATAATTCATCTTCTGTGTTAATCCAAATAAGAATCAACCAGCAACTCAAGATCGTGTCAATCTCATTATCCGCAAATGGAAGGTTGTCAGCCCGTGCTGAAATTGCCCGCTCCACACCGGGCGCATGAGGGTCAAAGCGCCCTGAACCACCAGTTAAGAGTGTAAAAACAGAATCCTCCGCTTCGAACGAAATATTTTCTTCAATAACTGGGTCTACACCATAGAACTCTATACCCGCGTCATAGCAAGCCCTAAACATTGAATCCTCAGCATAGGGCGTGTATCCACAGCCAATATCGACCAATTTCTTTCCCTGTAAAGTTGCTAAGGTTGCAACTTCACTTTGATTATTAAAAAAGACTTTACGGTAGTATGAAAAAGGTCTACCTGTATTGATAACGCCGTTGCTATAAATGGCCATTCCTTGAACTTGGAGTCGCGTGAGCCAATACGCTGAAGTCGCCATTAGGTTATGGATGTGAAGCTCCTCATTGAGATCTGAAAGAGTAGTTTAAATGTTGATCTTTTCAGTTTGTATTAATGCTAGCAAAATACACTTAGGGAAAATTGACGCAAATCAAACCTGATTTATCTTTATCGCTCATCTTAAAATTCTAAAGTGATACGCTTTTTTGAACGACGAATGGGTAATTACCGCCCATGAAAGGCATTTGTATATCTATTAAAATGCAGCCAATGTATTTGTCGAAGTGGTGTTGACCGTAAGCATCCAAAAATCTTGAGCATTGTTGTAGGTAAAATTATTGATGCCAATACTGCTTAATAATAAACTGACAGAATCTAGCACAGCATCATCAAATACGTGAACGGTAGCATTGAATTCTTTAACCTGTGCGTTTTTCATTTATTTCTTCCCACCACCCTGATTTTCAATAAATATAGGAAGGCTGAACGAGAATACCGTGCCTTTTGGTTGTCTCCTACGATAGTATATTTTGCCTCCATGGCCATGGATTATTGTTTGGCAAACAGATAATCCCATGCCCATACCAGTTTCTTTGGTTGTAAAAAATGGTACAAAGAGATTAAGGCTGACATCCATATCAATACCTTTACCAAAATCCAGAACCGACACTTCAATTTGTTTTGCAGATATCAATCGGCACTCTATCTTTAATGGCATTCCTTCTTCTTGTTCCATCGCATCCACAGCGTTGCGAATTAAATTCAGTAACACTTGTTGTATTTGAATAGGATCAACAAATAATTCAATGAGGGGATCTTTTATCAAATCGAGTTCAATTGAGTGACCAAACATTCGTGGGTCTATTTTTACAAGATTGATGGTTTCGTCGATAAGCGCATTAAGGTCCACTCTCTCCCTCTGAGCTGTATGTTTTTTGACTAGATTTCTAAGCCGATTGATAACTTCATTAGCACGCATAGCTTGCTCACCAATTTTATCCAGCGGGCCAGTTATCATTTTCACATCAATATTTTGAAGTGAGTTAATCAAGTGCTTAGAGGCTTGCGCATAACTTGCTATTGCGGCTAACGGTTGATTAATTTCGTGTGCAATTCCTGCTGCCAACTCACCCATGGCACTCAATCTAGTTGCCTGTGCCAACTTTTCTTGTGTCTCTGCTAATGCTGTTTGGTATTTTTCTTGCTCTGAAAGGTCGCTAATTATTCCAACAAACTGCATATGACTTGTATTCTCGACTTGACCAACACTTAAATGCATAGCAAATTCCTGACCGTTGGATTTAACAGCGCGAAGTTTTCTACCTGTACCAATAATGTTAGTTTTGCCTGTTTTTAGATATGACGAAAGATATCCGTCGTGATGTTGCTTCAACGAAGCAGGCATTAGAATGCTGATATTTTGGCCTAACAATTCTTCTTCGTCATACATAAACATAGCCGTAGTGGCTGAATTTACGAGTTCAATTATCCCTTTTTCGTTTATAATAATGAAGGCATCAGGGGTTGCATTGAATATAGCGATTAATTTAGCGCTAGCGTCTTTTATGGCTAGTTCACCCTTATCAGTATTTGATAGTAATCGGGCTAGTATCTGCCTATTGAATAGTTCCATTCACAATATCCTTATTAGTTATAAAATACGTATTGTCCGCAATTAAATAAGTAATCGTGCGAATAGCACATGCATAAATCGTAATATAAAATTTATTAAATACCATAAATTTGACCGCTAGAAATGTTGCTGGACTTCTGTTTAGTGTCAATGACTCGAACTCAAAAACAGGTTATAAAAACATGAATATTTCGTCATTACCGTTCGGTCGCGTAGGTAAATCAAATACATCTTCAAAAGTATGCTTAGAAACTGCTCAAAAATCAAACAATTTAAAATTAATAAATTCCCACCTAGTTTTTCATGCCAGACAATCGCTATATTCTGCTGGAGAACCGTTTGAAGGTTTATATATATTGCGCTCGGGCTCAGCTAAATCTTTTATTACCTCTATAGATGGTAAAGAACATATTACTAAATTCTTTTATCCAGGAGACTTATTAGGCGTGGATGGATTTGATGAACATATTTATAAGCAAAATGTTCTTTTCCTCGAGACTAGCAGTGTGTGCCTAGTAAAAGAATCAGATTTAAATAGCTTGGTTAAAAGCAGTGATGATTTTAGGAACTGCTTATCGCGGTCGATGAGTAGTGCACTGAGTAATGATAGCGCAATGATAATGTGCTTAAGTTGCCGTTCTAGTGAGCAGAAATTCGCGCATTTCATTAGTGAGTTATCTGAGCAGTTGTCTAGTCTCGGACTCTCTGGAACTCAGTTTAGAGTTAGTATGACACGCACCGATATTGCTAATTATACGGGTATGGAGTTTGAAACCGTGAGTAGGCTATTTGCGAGCTTTCAACGCCAGCAATTAATTAGCGTCCACAACCGCCAAGTAACCATTTTAGATATGGATGCTTTACATCATGTTGCTGCAAAAGGCCGACTTGCTGCCAGCTTTACTACTTATTTACATTCTAAAAATGTTATCAGCACAATGTCGAACGACTTTTGTGTCAGATAGACAATCTATTAGAGTTGAACACTATAGCAGCTGATATGGGTTAAGTTACTTTTTTGCAACCGATGCCTAATAGAAAGTCGATATCATTCCTTACGTAGCCTTAATTTTTGAACATCGACAAATAGGCTTAGCATTATGACACTCCTAAAAAGCTAATTGAGTTTGGCGGTGTGTCTTGAATAATCAACTTTCCACTATCAAATTGTGTTAATTCTGGATTGAAGAAAATTGGCGTAGTATCCCAATATAAAGCCCAATGCCTGATTCGTCATCTTGCCAGTGGTTGGGTGAAATTCAATCAAAAAACACAGAATTTACCTTTATTGCTTTGGTTTTGTGCGTTTTATTCCAACCATGCAATATTTCTTATTTCAATTGTACTGTCCGTTGGCGCACTGCCGCCTGATTCTCCATAAAGGTCTGAAATAGTAAAAGGAGAATTCACTGTTTCTAAGTTAGCACTGCTAAAATTGGAAAATTGACTAAGGTCAATTGTATAGCTTGTCCATAGATCGGTGAGTGTGTAGTTACCGTTATTAAA
>JBLIKA010000028.1:0-30696 GCA_047637355.1 Glaciecola sp.
CTGCGCCCCGATCCATTAACTCTTGAATATCAACAGGGTCCATCAAGCTTTCTTTTGCTAACACAGCGGCTTTTTCGGCTGTGCCGCCAATGCCGATGCCCAACATACCGGGAGGACACCAACCAGCACCCATCGTCGGTAATGTCTTGACTACCCACTCTGCAATATCATCGCTTGGATTCAGCATCACCATTTTTGATTTATTTTCTGAACCGCCGCCTTTGGCAGCGATCATAACTTCTATTTTTTCACCTTTAACGGTGTCAATATGGACAACCGCAGGTGTGTTGTCTTTAGTATTAATACGTTTACCCGCAGGATCAGAAACAATCGACGCTCTTAACGGATTATCAGGATTAAGATAAGCGCGACGAGTTCCTTCATCAACCATTTCTTGAACGGTCATATCTGTTTTATCCCAACTTACTCCCATACCAATTTTAACAAAACAAGTCACAATACCAGTATCTTGACAAAGCGGACGCTTGCCTTCGGCTGACATTCTTGAATTGATTAAAATTTGCGCCATCGCATCTTTTGCAGCTTGGCTCTCTTCACGATTATAAGCGGCCTCAACAGCCTTTACGTAATCTAAAGGATGATAATATGAGATAAATTGAAGTGCATCTTCAATACTATCTATAAAGTCTTGTTGACGAATGACGGTCATGATGTCCTCTGTTTTTTTCAAAGATTAATATGGTTTTTATCGTTAGCCAAGTATACTACCTATCGGATAATTATTTCGCCAAAAAAACCCGATTATTTACGAGGTTAACATTGTCACTACGAATTTTCATTGAAGAGTGCCCCGAACTTGAAGGGAGCCCCGCAGTTCAAGTATTCTCTAATTATCAGCATTTACCTTGGGCAATGCTACTCGATACTTGCAATAACCAGTTAAGTGACGGCCGTTACGACATTATTGTGCATTCTCCTATTGCAAAGCTAGTAGTTAAAAATAAGGAACTTATCGAATCTGCGATTAAAGGTTGGACAAGTTTACTTAAAACCGAGTCAGATATAGTTAATCAGTGCCCGTTTGAACGCTTAGAGGCAATTCACACTAAATTTAAATTAATGGTCACCGCACCTGACGCTAGCCCGCTACCTTTTTTATGTGGAGCATTAGGCTACTTTAATTACGATTTAAATGTGCAGTTGGACGGCATAAAAGATAATAATACAGAGCAGTATTCATCGCCTGACTTAGCTGTTGGCATTTATGATCAAAGCTTAATTTTTGATAATAAAACGAACAAGGTCTACTGTTGTTATATCGACGCAGAACGCGCAGAGCAACTGAAAAACGATAATCCAAATAAAGATCAATTGGATAGTCAGAGTAATTCAGAAAAATTTAAGCAATTAAGCCATTGGCATGCTAATCAAACAGAGTCTGAATACCGCCAAAAATTGCAAAAAGTAGACGACTATTTACATTCAGGTGATTGCTATCAAATAAACTTTGCTCAACGCTTTGAAGCGACTTATCAGGGCTCTGAGTGGCAAGCATATCAATTACTGCGGAATGTCAATAAAGCGCCATTTTCATCATTTATTCGACTTGAAAACAGCTGTATTTTAAGTGTTTCTCCTGAACGCTTCTTGCAAGTAAAGGGAGGTATGGTAGAAACCAAACCAATTAAAGGTACACGAAAACGAGCACAAAATAGTGAAGACGATAAAAAGCTAAGTGAAGAATTACTGAGTTCAGAGAAAGATAGGGCTGAAAATCTCATGATTGTAGATTTGCTTAGAAACGATCTAAGTAAACATTGTGAGCCTCACTCAGTTGTCGTCCCTGCGCTGTTCAAACTCGAAAGTTATCCTGCGGTCCACCATATGGTCAGCACCATTTTAGGTAAGCTTAAGGCGACATCTTCACCTATTCAATTACTTAAAGGTGCTTTTCCTGGAGGTTCGATAACAGGCGCTCCCAAGCATAGAGCCATGCAAATCATCCAAGAACTTGAACCTGATAAACGCAGTATATACTGTGGTAGCATAGGATATATTGGTATCCGCAACGACATGGACACTAGTATTTGTATTCGCACAGTCCTAGCTGAAAATAATCAACTTTATTGTTGGGCTGGTGGCGGTATTGTATTAGATTCAGATATTGCCAGCGAATACCAAGAAAGCTTAGATAAAGTTGCCAAAATATTGCCTATACTTGAAGAGACCATGCGGGTGGATGAGTTATCTTAAGAAAACTTGGTCAAAGCAACGAAGACTGCAGTAAATGATGAACATGAAGTGGAAAAATCAACAGCATGAATGAAAAACACTTTCTATCTAAGTTTCACCTTCCTTGGTCCGCGGGGCCCTCGCATGACTCCCCGTTTCCAGTAAAAACTAGACCAGCGGCAGTGCTTATTTGTTTGCAGCCTCCATTTGAAGACTTACAGGTTTTATTTACTCAACGGGCAAGTCATTTGAATCATCACGCGGGGCAGATAAGCTTTCCTGGAGGTAAATATGAAACCACTGATGACTCGTTAGTGCAAACTGCGCTGCGTGAAGCTGAGGAAGAAATTGGCTTATCATCAGATAAAGTTCGTATTCTTGGCACCCTTCCTGAGTATAAAACCATTAGTGGTTTCGCCGTTTTACCCGTAATTGGTATTTTAGATGAAACTGTTGATCTTGAAATTGACTTAACAATTGATGAAAATGAAGTCAGTCGTGTATTTCAGGTGCCATTGTCACATCTAATGAATCAGCAGAATTATTTTGTACATCATGTTGAGCGCCGAAAGCAATCATTTCCTGTCTATTTTATTCAATATCAAAATGATGTTATCTGGGGTGCAACAGCAGGAATGACTGCGCTACTCTGCGAACATGTAGAATTTTATTCTTAGTTAAGAAGAAACTTTGCCAGATATGCTTTCTCCTGCAGATACTATTGATCTAATGCCAGTAAACTTAAGCAAACTAAATATTATTCAATAACATCGCATTAACATTTCTAATGCAACTGATTAGCAAATCTCATTTGTTTATTCGTGAAATTATGTAAGACTGACCGTGGATAAAATTAATAGTTAAGCGATAAAGAATGATCAGTGTATTTGATATGTTCAAGGTGGGCATTGGCCCATCAAGTTCCCATACTGTTGGCCCTATGCGCGCAGCAGCCGCTTTTTGCGAAGTATTGAAGCAAGCAGAGGTTTTTAACCAAATAACAGCTGTAAAGACCGAATTATACGGTTCATTGGGTCAAACAGGGAAAGGCCATGGTACTGGTAAAGCTGTTATCTTAGGCTTGCTTGGCTATTTACCGGAGAACGTGCCGGTGAAAGAAGTAGATAGTATGTTAACGCAAGTTGAAACAGCTCAAGCTTTAAAGCTTAATCAAGAGCACCTGATTATATTTCCTAAAGATGGAGCCATTGTGTTTCACCGAAGAAAAACGCTTTCTTTGCATTCTAATGGCATGACATTCTTTGCATTTGCTGGTACTGAGTGTGTAATACAAAAAACGTATTATTCAATAGGCGGCGGTTTTATCATCGAGGAATCTGAGTTTGAAGCTCAAAAAGCCGAAAAATTTGCCGAACAGCAAGTCAACGCCCCATTTCCATTTTCAACTGCCACTGAACTAATGCAAATATGCCACGATAATGGATTTTCTATTAGCACGTTGATGATCAGAAATGAAATGTCGATAATGTCAGAAGAAGTTCTCAGAAATCGCTTAGTCTATATTTGGGGTGTAATGAAGGAGTGTGTGCAAAATGGTATTAATACCGAAGGTATTCTGCCTGGTGGATTAAAAGTGCACCGCCGAGCTTACGGTTTATATCGAAAACTAAAGAATGAAAACAATAACGACCCTATGCAAGCAATGGATTGGGTGAATTTGTTCGCGCTTGCTGTAAACGAAGAAAACGCTGCTGGTGGCAGAGTCGTGACAGCACCGACCAACGGTGCAGCGGGAATTATTCCAGCCGTATTATGCTACTTTGACAAATTTATTAAACCCGTTGACGACGATACAGCGTGTCGCTATTTATTAACTGCAGCAGCTATCGCGATTTTATATAAAAAGAATGCATCAATTTCAGGCGCCGAAGTGGGCTGTCAGGGTGAAGTTGGTGTTGCTTGCTCTATGGCTGCTGGCGCATTAACGGAAATACTCGGTGGCTCGGTGGCAGCAGTTGAGAACGCAGCTGAAATCGGTATGGAGCACAATTTAGGATTAACCTGCGACCCTGTTGGCGGTTTAGTTCAAGTGCCGTGCATTGAAAGAAACGCAATGGGTGCGATTAAAGCAATCAATGCATCTCGTCTGGCTGTAAGAGGAACAGGTAATCACAAAGTGTCGTTAGATAAAGTCATTAAAACCATGTGGGAAACGGGCAACGACATGAAGACTAAGTACAAAGAAACATCCAGAGGTGGCTTAGCTGTAAATATTATCGAGTGCTAATAACTCGATAATATTTAACTAAGAGATTGACGGATGACAAACACCTTACCTATTTTACGGGTAAGGTCAGCCCTTTAAACATTTTCTCAACTTCTTCATTATTCTTTTGCATCATAGCTCTTTCTACCACATCTTTCGTTAGATGCGGCGCGAAGCGCTCAATGAACTCATACATGTAATTTCTAAGGAAAGACCCTTTTCGAAAGCCTATTTTTGTTGTGCTATAATCAAATAAATGACTTGCGTCAATTTTAACCAGATCAGAATCTAAATCATCGCTAACGGCCATAGATGCAATTACACCAATGCCTACCCCTAACCTTACATAGGTTTTAATAACGTCTGCATCAGTAGCCGTAAATACTATTTTAGGTTCTAAACCAGCAATGTTGAATGCTTGATCAAGCTCCGAGCGACCGGTAAAACCGAATACGTAAGTGACCAAAGGATACTTCGCTATATCCTGAATAGTGATCGACGTTTTCTTCGCAAGCGGATGATCTTTATTGACAATAACCGACCGATTCCAGTGATAACACGGTAACATTACCAAATCGTTATAAAGGTGTAAAGACTCTGTGGCAATCGCAAAGTCAGCCTCACCTTTAGCTGCTAAGTCGCTTATTTGCGAAGGAGTGCCTTGGTGCATATGTAAAGATACTTTGGCGTACTTAGACATAAATCCTTTAATTACATCAGGTAACGCGTAACGAGCTTGAGTGTGCGTGGTTGCTATGTTTAACTTACCTTGGTCTGGCAATGTGTGCTCACGAGCAACCGCCTTGATACTTTCTACTTTTGCAAGTATTTCGCGCGATATATCGATCACATCCTTACCTGCATCTGTGACATGAGTAAGATGCTTCCCACTTCTACCGAATATTTGAATACCTAATTCATCTTCAAGCATTCTTACTTGTTTACTAATACCTGGTTGAGAAGTAAAAAGCGCTTCAGCTGTGGCTGATACATTTAGGTTATTGTTCAGTACTTCGACGATATATCTTAATTGTTGTAATTTCATTAAATAACCTAATGGTTGTTATTACTGTATTTAGTATCTTTGTTTTATTGTCTGTACAGACAAATAATAAACAATTTAAAACAAATTTGCATAATAATTTAGTAAAACATACGTCTAACTAACGATTTTCATAAGAATTTTAGACTTTTGATACCTTCGTATTCTTTTAATATGCGGCTGCACGACATTAATGATATAGGATTTATTGATTTGGTCGATAGAATTAAGTGGAGTGAAAAAAGGTGAGCTATGCCAGAGAATCAACAACTTAATATCGGTAAACAAACCGACGACCTAACGATTGATTTTACTTCAGTGATGGCGATAGCTGTACACGATATGAAAAATTCCCTAAGCTTATTATTACAGAGTATTGAAGATTTATCAAAATCACTAGCTCCAGCCGAAGATAAAAGCAGACAACATATTGTCGACTTGCACTATGAAGCTAATCGAATGAACACCACTTTAGTTCAGATACTCTCGCTGTATAGAGTTGAGCTCAATGCATTACCGCTAAATATTGATGAATGTTTTATGGAAGATTTAGTATATGAACTCATAGAATCGAACAAAACCTACACAAAACAAAAAAATATTAGCTGTACCATTGATGTTGAGAATGAATTGTCTTGGTTTACGGACAAGGATTTGTTATTTTTAATTATGAATGATGTACTCGTCAATGCTATACGCTATGGCGCCAGTGAAATAAAAATTTCAGCATTAGTCGACAAAAGCTATCTTTGCATTACAGTCGAGGATAATGGTCCAGGCTATCCACAAAGTATGCTCGACATGTCAGCTGCATCGATGGAGTCGCTATGTGTAAGTGAGGGAAGAACAGGTTTAGGCTTGTTTTTCGCTAGAATGATTGCACAGACCCATAGAAACAAGGACCGACAAGGAAGTATTGAGCTGAGTAATAATCGCGTTACAGGCGGCAGTATATTTAAGGTACTATTACCTTAAAGGACAATTAACCGGCTCCTAAACGGAAATCAATAATGTACACAGTTGTCATACTTTTAATCGCTATCGTCATCATTGCTGGTATTTCGGCTAGTGCTGTACAGCAGCATAAAGAACGTAAAGAAACACAAAAACGTGAAGAAGTTAGCCGGCAAAGAGCAATCATAAACGAAACAGATAATGCCCTTACGGCAGCCCGACAAATGCCCGTATCACAGCAACTTATCGCTATTATTTCTCGTAGAATTCATAATTCGTTAAAAAAAAGCTTACAGCAGAGCCCTAATCCAAATTTGAAGCAACGCCTTTCGGATACAACAAACAGTATAAAAAGCATCGATATATCACAACCAACTCCTGACCATAGTGCATTCAAACTTCCGGACAATGACAAGGCGATTATAAAATATATTCAGGCCGTAAAGAGATTAAGAGTCATTTTGCGCTCTGAGCATGGAAAAGGAAACATTACTCCGAAAGTCTTTTCCGCCGAAGATAAGAGCTTAGAAAGGTTGCAATTGCGAGTTAACGTCGAAACCCTAAATAAAAGAGCATGTGATTCGTTAGGTGCCAATATGCAAGGTAGTGCTAGACAATATTTAGAAAAAGCGGTTAATGCTATGAAAGCACATAAACCTCAAGATGATTATACAACTGCTAGAACGGCTGAATTGGAGGCTATACTTATCGACCTTGCAGAAGCTATGAAACAGAGCAACCTTGAGCAAATTGCAGTTGAAAAAGATAAAGAAAAAGACAGCGAAGATATAGATCAACTTTTTGGTCCCAAGAAAAAGTGGTGATAATGTTTACTCGTTATCTTTCAATGATAAGCATAAATCTATATCCAAAGTAGCGATAAATGCTTGGGCTGCTGTCGACAGAGCTCTATTTTTTGGCGTTATCAAACCAACCCGTTTAACAATATTCAAGTCTGTTACGTTTGCACTAACACATCCCTTTGCTTCCATCTGCTTTTGAACCATTGAAGGTACTATGGCAATTCCCATTCCTGAATAGACTAAATTGCCTATTGTCCCAAATTGAGATGCTTCGACTGCAATACTTATATTCCTGTCAGTATTCATTAAATTATTATCTACCCATTTTCGAGTAGTAGAGCCTCTGTTCATACTTACAAATGGATATTCAATTACATCGTTTATACTGATTTTTGGGTTTGAATTGAGCGGATGATTAGGTGACATGATCAGCACAAACTCATCATTAAACATCGGATGAAAATTTACTAATTCGTTATCCTCGGGTTCAAATACGAAGCCTAACTCAGCCCGTTCACTGAGCACACTTTCAATAACGAGTTCCATTACTACATCATGCACTCTAATACCAATATTTGGTTGCGCGCAACCAAAGCAGGCCAAGATGTTCGGCAGTTTCCCTTCGGCAAAGGAAGGCATTGAGGCTATCGTCAAAAGCCCTTTTTCAAGCTTAAATAGTTGTTTAACGTCGTCAACAGCATTCTCAAAATCGTCTAATAAGCGCCTAGCTACTGGCAAAAAAGAGGCTCCCTCAGGTGTTAATTTCACGCTTCGTGTTGAACGACTAAAAAGCGCCCCGCCCAATTGCTGTTCCATCTTTTTTATCGCGCTTGATAATGCCGGTTGAGATATATGTCGTTTTTGTGCAGCTTCCACAAATGATTGACATTTTGCAAGTTCGACAAAGGATTGAAGATTTTTAATAGACAGCATTAACTACTCTTTAAAAAATTATACAAAATTAGTAACTTGGCTATTACTACCTAGCCTGTTAAATATTATTGGCGCAGATTACATCCAACAACCAAACAAATGGGTAGGACAACATCTCTCATTTTACGCAAAGCTAGGTGTTTGTATCAAAGCCAAGAATTATTAATAACTTTAAACTATTAATACAGATAATAAATCAATTTTACAAATTTAATTTCTTAGTAAATACTATACTTTTAATGAACAACATAAGAGAGCACTCATGGCTGGTTTTGACAAGGTAGTAACAAGCTACGCAGACGCGATGCATGGACTTGAAGACAATATGACGATTATTGCCGGTGGCTTCGGCTTATGTGGGATTCCTGAAGGCTTAATAGCCGAAGTCAAGCGTATGGGAACGAAGGGACTCACCGTTGTTTCCAACAACTGTGGCATTGATGGCTTTGGACTAGGTGTTTTATTAGAAGACAAACAAATTAAAAAGATGGTTTCTTCATACGTTGGCGAAAATGCCCTTTTTGAAAAACAATTGCTTAATGGTGAGCTCGAAGTCGAATTAACACCACAAGGCACGCTAGCGGAAAAAATGCGAGCAGGTGGCGCAGGGATTCCGGCCTTCTACACGGCTACTGGCTTCGGTACACCTGTAGGCGAAGGTAAAGAGAGTCGTCAATTCGGCGGTCGCGACTATATTCTTGAAGAAGCTATTACCGGTGACTTCGCGATTATAAAAGCGTGGAAAGCCGACAGATACGGAAATTGCATTTATCGACACACAGCAATGAACTTCAATCCGATGGCAGCAACGGCAGGTAAAATTACAGTGGTTGAAGTTGAAGAAATTGTTGAGCCCGGTGAACTAGAACCTAGCCAAATACATACACCTGGTATTTATGTTGATCGCGTTATTCAGGGTTCATTCGAGAAACGTATAGAGCGTTTAGTTACTTCAAAAGGAGCATGATCATGGCATTATCAAGAGACCAAATTGCAATGCGCGTTGCGCAAGAATTTAAGGACGGCAATTACGTGAATTTAGGTATTGGCATTCCTACTCTAGCGGCCAATTATGTTCCTAAACATATTGAAGTTATGTTGCAGTCTGAAAACGGATTACTCGGAATGGGACCTTACCCAACTGAAGAGCAGGTAGATGCAGACATGATCAATGCCGGAAAAGAGACAGTAACGGCTTCAGCCGGTGCTTCCATTTTTAATTCGGCAGAAAGTTTTGCCATGATTAGAGGTGGTCATGTCGACTTTACGGTTCTCGGTGCATTTGAAGTCGATGTTAGCGGCAGTATTGCGTCTTGGATGATCCCCAATAAGTTAATTAAAGGCATGGGTGGTGCGATGGATTTAGTCGCTGGTGCTAAAAATATCATCGTAACCATGACGCATGCTGATAAACACGGGAATTCGAAGCTTCTACCTGCATGTACATTGCCATTAACTGGTGTAAATTGTATTACTCGCATCATTACCGACCTAGCTGTACTGGAAGTGAAGGACAACGCATTTCATTTGAGAGAGCGTGCGCCTGGCGTGAGTATTGAAGAAATCATTGAAAAGACAGCTGGAAAATTGGTCGTTGAGGGAAATATCCCTGAAATGTTAATTGACTAGAATTTATTATATTTAGTAGATTGACTTTAGTTCGAAATAGACCCTAACAGTAATATGTTGGGGTTTTTCTTTTATAACGAACGTATTTCAAGGATAATGCCTTGGAATTATTAAAAGAGGCTCTACCTTGTTATTTTCTGAACTCCCCATCGACAGCCGTGTACTTAAAGCGTTGTCTGTTATGCAAATTGACACGCTAACAGAAGTGCAGCATAAAAGCATTCCCCATGCCCTTATAGGCAAAGACGTTGTTGCTGGCGCAAAAACAGGTTCAGGAAAAACGCTCGCATTTTTAGTGCCTGCGGTTAACCGCTTGCTGACCAGCCGACCGCTAACAAAAGCGGACCCTAGAGCGATTATTCTCGCGCCAACCAGAGAACTTGCTAAACAAGTTTTTATGCAAGCTAAAAAGTTAACCGCGACACAATCCTCTATATCAGTCGCGTTAATTGTTGGTGGTGAAAACTACAATGATCAAGTCAAAATGTTACGCAAAAAACCTGATATTATTGTCGGCACTGCAGGTCGCATTGCAGATCACATTGAAGGTAAAAGCTTCTTCCTCAATGGTATTGAATTATTAATCTTAGACGAAGCAGACCGAATGCTTGAACTGGGGTTCTCGGACCAACTCGATCTTATTCATCGCGCTGCTAATCATCGTAAGCGCCAAACAATGATGTTTTCAGCAACCATAGACAGCGCCGCAGTGCACGCTATGACAGAAAAAATGTTGAACGCACCTGAACAGATAGTAATAGATAACGTGGCTATCCCGCACGCCGATATCGAACAAAAATTCTATTTATCGGACGGGGTTTCACACAAAGACCAATTGCTTCTGAAATCATTAGTCTTAGCTAATCGGACACAAGCTATTGTATTTACCGCAACTAGAGAAGATACGGGCCGTATCGCTCAGCAACTAATCGACAAAGGCATTGAAGCAATTAGTTTGCACGGTGAGCTTATCCAAGGTCAACGTTCTAGCATAATTAGTGCATTCTCACGTGGTCTACATACCGTCCTAGTCACTACTGACCTTGCTTCACGTGGGCTTGATCTATTGAATGTAGCCTTAGTGATTAATTACGACTTGCCTAAATTTGCAGATGAATATATTCACCGAATAGGTCGTACAGGGAGAGCCGGTAATAAGGGTGTCGCTATTTCTTTTATCAGCGGCAAAGACTGGCATAGTTTTAGTGCAATTAAATCAAAACTTACCCAAGATTATTCGTTTTCTGAATATACAGAGCTACCTACCAAATTTAAAGGTAGACGGGCTATAGTAGAGAAAAAGGCCGACAACAAGCCAGCAGCGCAAGCACAACCAAAAGCCATGAAGAACCCAGTTAAAAAACGCGTAAGAACTATGGATGCTGTTGATACGGGGTTTATTCCAGTAAAACGCAAACCCAGAGCGGTAGTTGATGATATAGACAATACCGATGATTTTAACTTTAGCGACGATACACAAGATGATATTGAAACTTAGCGTCTAAGCGCAATTCTTAATGTTTTTTCGCAGCTGATAAATATGGGATGGTTAACCTGAAATTTGTGTTGCCTAGCCGGTTGCGGTCCCTCTAAGTGACCCAAGTTAAGAACTTGTTGCCGCGGTTGAATAACCTATTCTGTCTACTTAGATATTAGATATAAAAAAGCCCTTAGTATATTATATTAAGGGCTTTTATCTTTGAAACACATTCACAATTAACTTACCTAGTATTCCCACCAGCCGTCTTTCCACCATTCAAGAAACTCACCAAAATCAATAAAACCGTCTCCGTTTCCATCAATAAGTGAAAAACCTTCTTGTACGTTTCCAGCTTTAGTCTTTGGCGATAGCACAGTCAATAATTCGATGAACTCATGCAGATCGATTTGACCGTTTAAATCTCTGTCGAAAAAATCAAAGTCTTTTCTTATTTCCAAAACCTGCGCTTCTGTTAGCTTCTGATCATTGCTCATCGTAGATCCCCGTACACGTTTCGCTTTATAGTCAGGAAGTTTACCCCTATAGCCCCTTAAGTGTCTAGGAGAAAAGCGAGGTTACTGTTACTTTTGTTTATTTTTCAACAGACTGCGAGTTCTTTGTTCTTCTGCTTTTATCCGGCGTTTTTGCTCTATCACTAATCTCGCCTCGGTTCCAACGTGTTCTTCGTTGCGCAGTTTAGCAAGACGCACCTGTTTCTCACGTTCTCTGAAACGTTCAATCTGATCATCAGTGTGTTTACCGAAACATTGCGGACAACTGACGCCAGCCTCAAATGTGTCACTTAATTTATCTTTATCCGTAATTGGGAGCCTACAGCCGTAACATTGATCATACTCACTCTTTTGCAAATCATGATTAACGGCAACTCGATTATCAAATACGAAGCAATCGCCTTCCCACAATGATTCTTCTTTGGGCACGTCTTCTAAATATTGTAGAATTCCGCCCTCTAAGTGATAAACCTCCTCAAAGCCCTGCTCTTTCAGATACGCAGTCGACTTTTCACAACGTATTCCGCCGGTGCAAAACATTGCCACTTTTTTATGTTTGGCTGGGTCTAATTCTCTTGCCACATAAGCTGGAAACTCTCTAAACGTGCCAGTTTTTGGATTCACCGCATATTTAAAAGTACCAATCTCAATTTCATAATCATTGCGGGTATCGACTAATGTTACCTCGGGGTCTGAAATTAAATCATTCCAATCCTTTGGTTTCACATAACTACCTACCGTTCGCTTTGGGTCAATACCTTGCACACCCATTGTTACAATCTCTTTTTTGAGTTTCACTTTCGTACGATAAAATGGCTGTTCTTCGTGCAGAGATTCTTTAGTTGAAATTGGATTTAAACGTTCATCTGCGTTGAGCAAAGAAAGCAATTCATCTATCGCCTCGCGAGCCCCAGATACAGTGCCGTTAATACCTTCAGAAGCGAGTAAGATAGTACCTTTGATTTGGTGTTTTTCCATAAATTCAAGAACAGGCTCGCGCATTTCTTCATAGTCATTCAACGTAACGAATTTATATAACGCACATACAATGTAGGTTTTCATAGTTTTCCTTTTGCTAATTGGAACGTAGAACCAGGGCAAAATTGTGCGCGCAAGTTAGCAGAAAAATAATACTTTTTCCATGCAAACTTAATGAATATTGATCTAACTCAACGGATTAGAGGGTAAATTCAGTTGCTTTGGGAATGAGATCGAACAACAATGTTTCATCTACTTGAATTACATTTTGCACTGCCAAACCATCTACGCCTGAAGATATCGCTTTATTGACGCGTTGCCTAGCAAAATAATCAAGGCCCTCTATTACGTCATCATCAAGCCTTAGGTGATTATTATGTTGAGATAAACCTTGAGGGAAAAAAGCATTGAGTAACTGGAGTGTGCTACTAGCTTGCTTACTAACAGCTTCTGAAAACGACGGCTGCATCTTGAAGTCTAAATTAGTGAATTGAAGTGCAGAATTTTTATAAGAATGTGATTCGATATCAGCATACACAACCTCATTCGTTGATTGCGAATCGGCGAATCGCGGCATTATCGACAAATCTTTTTCGAGCATAGATAAATACAAATAAAACAAACTCTTATTTGTATCTAACCCTTTCATACTGCGATTTAACCGCAATTGCTGTTCAATATGCGGTGCTGCGACTTTATCCATTCAACACATAGTTATTAACTGATAATTTGTTATCGTCAGCCAGTCCCTATAACTCAAGCTTTTTTGTCATCGAAGTGATGCAAAAAAATAAAGATAGCGTCTAAATATCGGAATCACACTTAATTTATTACAACATATTGTCAAATTACTTGAAATACGGATAACCATTACTTCAACGTGGATGCAGCACAGAACATCATCGACGCATTATTAATATGCCATTGCGTACAAAGACACCACCAAAAATTGGAGAGCATGTACTTTGATATAGAAAAATTCATGTGAGGTAAATTATCTGTTAATGCAGGTTTCCCCTTTAACCTATTGATAAGACCATTGCTAATATAGGTAAGCGCAACTGCGAATACAAAATAATTCGCGGCTATATGCAGTGATAATATAGTCAAGAAGACTTGAGTCGTCCAATTGCGATTTTAAAACAATGCATTTTCCAAGTTTTTGGCTATTTACTATTTGCGTGCAAGACAATTGATAGCGACATTGCACTATTTTTTACTCATTTAAACAACAGTGTGCAGGCTAAAAATTTAGTTTGTAGTTTTCTACCTCATTGTACATAATTAAAGCACTGGCGTACCCAAGAGATAATAAAGGAAGCTGTTGTTATGTCCGAAGAATTGCAAGAACAAGCCAATCTATCTGAACAACAAGATGTAGAGTTTCCTGCTAAACAGACATTAGTTGGGAAGATAAAACACTGGCGATTAGGGTTGGGAGAGCGCTGGGCGAAACTACATACAAATCAAATTATTTATATAGTCGCACTTTTTTTATTTATTGTTGTTGATGGTGACATGAATGCCCCAAACACGATGATGTGGTTTGTTGGCATTCTTGCTTTTTTTGGAATGGCGAGAGAGCTCTGGGCTATTTTTTTAAAAGTATGGGAATCGACATTCGGCAGACTAATTTTATTAGTTTTATATGCAGCTATTGCTAATTTCACACTTGCCGTGGCAGCACAAAAAGTCAACATTATTATTACAGCTGACCCCACCCAACTTTATCATACTCTGGGCGTAACAACGCTCTTGGTGCTGCCCTTATGGCTAATGGTAGTAAGCGTAGTAGGCATGATAGTAATATTTGGTTTAATGCAAATATTGCGTTTGATGCGGGGTCTATTGGTATTAATCAGGATTATAGCCAAAACAGCTAAGCCTAAAGAAGCTTTCCCAAAAACCTTTATCATAGTGCGTTTAATTCTATTGATGCCAGTTTCTATGACCGTATTTAATTCGCTTAATTGGTATGGTGAACAGCTTAATTTACCGCGTACTCCAAGCTTTGGCTTTTCCGATAGCTCAGAAAGTATTGTAAATAAACAAGTCACTAAAGTGGGTTTAGGTATAATAGAAAATGAACTTCAAGCCGAGAACTTGAGTGAGGAAGAACGCCAAGGCTTATTGACGGCTAAACGCAATCTGCAAGAAAAGTATGACAACCGTATAAACGAGAATTTAGCGGAAAACGTTCCGGTCACAAAAGATGAAGTTCTCAGTAACGAGAAAAATGAGGGGATAATTGGGACGACAGATGAAGCCTCTACCAAAATCTATTTTCTTGACAATTTAATTGCATCATTTGTATATAACTATGAAACATTTGAATATTCGCATTGCCAAAAAGGGACAGATGAGCGTGTCGTTTATATCAGTGAAAATGACATATTAGTTGTCAAAAAAGACAATAGCGCTCCCACCGGATACACATTCAGTACACGTTCTTGCGTCGTGGTTAATTAGCCAGCAGTGATTATGTGTGACCAACAGCAGTTTAATTTGCAATAAAAAGCCGCTAGTTAATTACTTTGCGGCTGCCTGAAATAGTATTTTGGAATTTACATTATGCGAGAAAATATTCTTCTTTTACCTGTGGTCGACTTATTCCTTCGCAAACCTGAGCGCAATTCACTGCGCGTTGAAGCTAGCCAGCTTTCACGATTTATATTGGCTTCACTACCTCGTCGATTTTCTTCGGCGCTGCGGAAACTGCAAAAAGAGTCATAAGCTTCAAGGTCTAATGACATATCTTGAATAACTAATTCGATCATAATGGCGTCATCTAAATAACCCAATCCCGGAATGTTGTCTGGTATTAGATCCTGTGGTTCACAAAAATAAGCAATTGACGTTAAAATTTCAGCTTTTTCATCATCAGGAATTTGCCATTCTTCGTCATTCAAAGCACTGATCAATTGTTTTAACGATGTTACGCGTTGAGTAACAAAATCGGGAATATTGGCGCCACCCATTTCTTGACATAAAGCTTCAGCCTTGCTGATAATTTCTTGCTCTGGCAAATCTTTTATTTTATCGATAGCTAATCGCATTAGTTCACGAAAGTGAGTTAAATCATTATCGCTTAGTTCTAGGCTTATTTTGATAGACATGAAACATTCCTTTTTTATTGTTTAATTGTATAAATAACAAGCTGAATAAAGAATAGTCGTTATTGAGAGTCGAGTAAAGTTTAAGTTATTGGATAGTAAATCTAAGGGGTATCAGTCTATATTTTTAATTTGGCACGTTATTTTGCGCCGTTGTGATAGGTAAATTAACATTTTAGAACTAGCCTAATGCTGTTAGAGGATTAGCCAGCCGAGCATTAACTGCGATTCCTACCTTTGTTAACCCAAAGAACGCAGCCCTAATGAGCCCAAAGGCTCAAGAGAGTATGCAACATAATCCCCAGCCGTTATTTATAATTTTTATTAACGTCCAATATGTTTATTTACAAAATAAACGATTTCCTTTAAAGCTTGTTTTCGTGTTTCCCCTGATGACAAATAGTGATCCTCACCATCTAACTCAACAAATTTGACTTTTTTTCCCGCTTTTTTTAATCGCTTATACATGAGCTTTGACTGATCAATACGTACCACGTGATCATCTTCTCCATGCAATAACAATGTGGGGGCTTTAAAATTTTTCGCAAAATTTGAGGGGGATATTTTCTCTAACAATTCATCGGTATCATCACCCCCAGCGATAATTTTGTCCCAGTAGGATACAACCCAATGATTACTCCCATAGTCATATTTTGCACGTGACATCATATCTGGAATATCACTAACACCACTGACCGATACAACACACTGATATAAGTCCGGAGTGAATGCACCACCCGCCAACGCCGCATAACCTCCATAACTCGCACCAACAATACACACTCTTTCTTTGTCAATTAAACCTTGTTTAGACAATTGTAGGACGGTGTCTGTTAAATCATCCTGCATTTTTGCTCCCCACTCTCCATCACCAGCCTGCTTATGTTCTAAGCCAAAACCCGATGACCCCCTAAATTGAGGTTGAATTACTAGATAACCTTCATTGGCCAAAGCCTGAGCTGTCCAATAAAACTTTTTAGTGTCATAACTTGCAGGCCCGCCATGTGGTAATAGTACAGCAGGTAAATTTTTCATATTAGACAATGATATTTTAGGAATAGTTACTAAAGTAGGAATTTCAAAACCATCACGTGCTGTTACTGTTAACTGACCAACAGGGTTAATGTTGCCGGGATCAATATTTGCGCGAGACGTAGCAAGATAAACAGGCTTTTTACCTTTTTCAAATAGGTAATAATCTCCTGGGGCGCTATTTCCAGAGACGTAAACAACTAGGCTTAAAAAGTCGTCACTCCAACTTTGTAAAAATACTGAATGATCGGTAAACATATCGCGTATGCTTTTAAATCTAGCGTCTACGTCTTCATCAAAAAACTTATATGTTGGAATGAAACCTGAGTAAACAAAACCATAAACTACACGATTTATATCAGTAATTACATGGTCAATATCAGAATCTTGTTTGGCAAAACCACTAGGCTCTATATCGCCGCTGCCGAGAGACATCAGTTGATAATCAAAAACATTATTAGTTTCGTTATGTTTTAATACCACTAAATTTTTGTAATCTGAAGTTAACCCAACCAAATTTACATCTCTTATTTCCGACTTAAATGTGTATATACTCTGCCATTCATCAGCTTTTCTTACTTCAATTGTATGAATATCAGTTTCATTATTATAACTTTCTCTTACCATAGGATTTTTCTCTTTACCTAAAAAAAAGTCAAAAGCAGTTTCACTGCCAATACCTAATGGTTTAAAAAGATGAGGAGAAGCTAAGTTTACTTTCACTAATGAATAGTCTGGTTTAAATCGACGATCATTACCGATATATGCTGGCATAAATATACTTTTCTTATCTTCACTAACACCAATAATTTCACCAAGCTGTGTTTGCCCTTTATGAATAGATTCCCCAGTGGTTAATAAGGGTCGAATTGTCTTCGATTCAATATTATAAACAAAGGCATTTTCTATATGATGTTTACCCCTATAATTTGAAATTCGAGATAATTTTGAAGTTTTAATCACTATATTATCTTTTTCAATAAAGTACAGAGATTGAATTTTAGTATCACCTACTTCAATAGATCCAATAGAAGCCAATGAATTTTTATCGATAATCATGACGCGCTCACCACTAGGATGAGTCTTTATGTAAGCCAAACGTTTACCATCTGATGAAATGGTCATAAAGCGAATATTTGGTAACTGGGCATAATCTTCAAAGGTCAGTTTCGAAGAGGCGACGCTCTGAAAACAAGTAAAAACGATAATGCAAAGCAACGTGTTTATTAATATTAATTGGTAATGTCTGATCAAAATAGTTAACTCCCTGTTTTAATATTTTTGATTTTTACCCTGAGGCTTTTACCTATTGGGCCATTATAAGAGTTCAAAGAGTAACCAATATACCTAAAATATTCAATATAGCCTGATTTGTCCCTCTATGTTTCATTAAGTTAATGTACCTAATAGATGAAATCTTTGATCTATATCAATCACATTTTTTATACATTTTGCACTATATATATTGAGCAAATTTTAGACAGTATTGTATTAAATGTTGAAGACACTTTAAAGGGAACAGATATGAACAGAGTAGCCTTAGTTACTGGGGGCACCCGCGGTATTGGTGAAGCAATTTGTAATAAGCTTTTTGAAAAAGGTTACAATGTCGTGGCTAATTATGGAGGAAATGATGGTAAAGCAAGTGAATTTACGCTGAGAACCGGGATTCCAGTAGCAAAATTTGATGTATCAAATTTTGAGCAAACTGCTACAGGGATTGCAAAAATTGAGAACGAATATGGACCTGTAGATATATTAATAAATAATGCTGGAATTACGAGAGACGCCAGAATGAATCGAATGACGTTTGAACAATGGGATATTGTTATTCAAACTAACTTAGCTTCCTGCTTTAATGTTTGTCGTGCGGTGATTGATGGCATGCGCATAAGACAGTTTGGACGTATTATTAATGTAGGATCGGTAAATGGTCAAGCAGGGCAATATGGCCAAGTGAACTATGCAGCAGCTAAGTCTGGTATTCATGGCTTTACTAAAGCACTGGCACTGGAAAGTGCAGGTAAAGGGATTACTGTAAATGCAATTGCACCTGGTTACGTCGATACCGATTTGGTAAGAGCTGTCCCTCCAGAAATTTTAGCTAAAATTATCAAAACGATCCCAGTTGGCCGTTTAGGTAAACCTGACGATATAGCAAACAGTGTGGCTTTTTTAGCCGATGATCAATCCAGCTTTATTACTGGCTCTACATTGACTGTTAATGGTGGTCAACATATGTATTAAACAGACACCTTTTCACTAATACCACACACCAGATTTTGTAAATGATGGGTCGAATGCTTTGGGTTCATTGCACTTAGACCTGTCTAACTCACCTAAAAACCCATAAATTTTTATGTAGGTAGCTGATAAAAAACAAATAATTAATGCTAGTGTTAATCAATTAATTTTTGATATTCTTGCCCTAAAATAAATCGATCCGAGACACACTCATTAACTACTTCATTAAATCATTCAAATCATCAACAAACTCAGCAATTTCTTCAAGTAAGTGTTTTCTCTGATCTTCAGTTACCAAGGTATCAGCTGCTAACAAAAACTCCTTATATTTATTACTATTTTCAATATTTCTTTGATTAAGAAGCTCTCCACGATAATTCTCTGGCTCCATAAGCAACTCCGTCAATTTAGTTTTAAAGCTCTCCCCCCTATCAGTATCATTCAGAAGTGTTTGTAATTCAGCTTGATAACGAACACGATATTGCGACCACAACTCACCGTTTGAATGATATTCACCGTGCATACTCTCAACCAGTTGTTCTTGCTCACTGGTGAGTTTGCCTAACCAACGTTTTAAGTTTCTTTTCTTCCGTTTTAGAGATTCGCTTTTGCGTTTTTCAGGCGTTTTTGTTAGTATTTCTTCTCTTTCATCCGCCTCGTCTT
Organism: Glaciecola sp.; assembly: GCA_047637355.1. Taxonomy (GTDB): domain Bacteria; phylum Pseudomonadota; class Gammaproteobacteria; order Enterobacterales; family Alteromonadaceae; genus Glaciecola. Next base: position 19,804 of record JBLIKA010000028.1, read on the forward strand.
CGTTCATTTTATCAATTTCTTTGAACATAGAATCCACCTGCATTTGCGAAAGCATAGGTGACATTGCGACTAAATCAGGAATGATTCTAGCTTTTAAGCGTATCCAGTGATCTGCCGTTTTTTGTTGGTGGTAATCCATTTTATCTAGGCTCAACTGCTGAGTTCGAATATCGTCTGATATTTCACTCAAATGATTGATATATATCGGTAATTCAGATTTCTTATGCCATTCTAGCCATGTTGCTAATTTAGCATCAACAATATCCTCTTGCTGATTGGTTAACTCTACAAAGTCATCAAGATACCAATAAACTAGCCAGTCCACATTTTTATAAACAAATTTTGTGGAGCAACCTGATAAAAGCAAAACTAAACCAACAATAATAATTTTTTTCACTCTCACCCTCTCCGATCCGAAAGTTTTGCTATTGTAATGTTCTTACGACAATATTAATAATAAAGGTTTTAAATGCCCATAAATAAAATTGCAATACTAACCTCAGGTGGCGACGCCCCTGGCATGAACGCATGTTTACGTGCAATATGTTTAGCCTGTGAACATGAAGGCATTGAAACTATTGGCTATAAATATGGCTTCAATGGCTTATTAAAGCAAGAGTGGCGTGCTCTTATTTCCGCTGATATGTACAATCTTATTCAACGTGGGGGGACTATTTTAAATAGCGCTCGCTGTGAGAAATTTAAGACTGATGAAGGCGCCCTACGCGCCGCTAAAAACTTAGACGAAAATGAGGTAGATGCACTTATTGTTGTTGGTGGTAATGGTTCATTTAAGGGTGCTGAGCATCTTCAACAATTTTGGGATAAGCCTGTTATTGGAATACCAGCAACAATTGATAATGATATAGCTGGAACTGATTTTACTATAGGCTTTCATACTGCAATACAAACCGCGGTTGAATCAATAGATAAAGTTCGAGACACGGCGGAAGCCTTTGAGCGCATATTTTTAGTAGAGGTAATGGGAAGAGATGCTGGCTTTATCGCATTGGATTCAGCAATATGTTCTGGTTCAGATCTCGTGCTAGTTCCAGAACTATTTACGTCAGCCGGAGAGGAATTAGTTCGAATTTTAGACAAACTCGATGCTGGTCATAAAAACAATGCAAGCTCTAGTCATATTATTATCGTTACCGAAAACCTGTGGCCTGGCGGACTCAGTGTATTAGCTGACTCGTTAGTCTCAGAAACTGGATTTGACGTTAGAGTATTAACCCTGGGCCACATCCAACGAGGCGGATCACCCGTCAGCAAAGATAGGATGCTCGCAACTCGTCTTGGCACATATGCGGTAGAAAGTATTTTAAAGGGTGAGAATGGTGTAATGGTGGGTGAAACTCACACAAAACCAGTATTGGTTAATTTAGCAATGACGCGAACAACCACTAAGAATCTAAATAGATATTCTGTCGAAATTTTAGAAAAAATAACCCATTTGGGTTAAATTAAAAAACGCTTTCAATGAAAGCGCTTTTGTTGGTATGTGTTACTACTTATTTTTGCTAATTTGCATAAAAAACGGCTTTGCTTAGTAGCTAATGTTCATTCTCTTTAGCCAATGCACCCACCACCAAGCGGGTCCAATCAATAGGTAGCGTAAGTCTTCAAAAAATGACGGTTTTTTACCTTCAACATGATGGCCTATAAATTGTAATATCCACATCACCACGAATAAGCCTAAACTAAACATCCAAACCGACAGATGAAACATAATGAGCAGTTTGATAACACCAAAAGCAGCCAACGTCAGCAAGGTCATAGCCGCACCAATTGGGCCAGACAACTTAAAATAATAATATAACGTTGGAATTACGAGTACATGTGCAAAAGTAATTTTCATTACTTGCATAAACTCAGGCACGGGAATCGACCAAAGTAAGCCAACCGTCACAAAGTAAATAGCAGGAACAGCAATCGCGTGTATCATGATATTTGTTTTATTCATGTGGCTTTCACCATATTTATTAATGAGTCGCTCTACTTCACGCATTTTAAAGCCCTTTATCGTTTTTATTCTTGTAATTTGGTTTCTCTTAACAAATAGTTTACAACGTGATCATGTAACGCTCAAGTAAACGTTCAAGCTGATTATCATGATCTTCAAACTGCATTCCATAAGCATGAAACTCTTTTTCAATTCGAACGTTTTTGACTTTAGCCGCAAGTAATAATGTTCTTTCGGCTAATTCGACGCAAAGCGTAATTTTTTCATCAGTTTCGATAACCTGAAGAACTGTTTTAAATGGGATTAGTAACTTACAACCATTTTTTGAAATATCGACAATTAATCCTTCAGCTTCCTTATTTTCCTGCTCATCTAAAACAACTTCGACAGGAACACCCGATATTGCGCGCTTTTGCGATCTTAGTCCTAGTTTTTGTAATACTGATGGAAAGCTTGTAATTACCATCGGTAATGGAGAGTTTATTACTTTCAAAACGCGCACTTTAAACGCAACCACCTCGCCGTAAGGCTCGTCCAGCACATATCTTATAACGAGTTGCGTATCGGGCACGATTAAGTGCGTGGTATTAACTGACTCTGTTGATGCTGGATATCTAAACAACAAGCATTGCTCGCCATCGGTGCCAAAGTAGGTTGTTTTTAAACGCACGGGCTGGGCATGAGCAATCAGCTGCATGTCGGCCTCAGTATTTGGCAACAAACACAAGAGTGCATTAATATCCGCTGAGGATATGGTCGGTTTCACTTAAATTCCTTTTTTACTCTTTAACTGTTAAGGCACAAGTAACTGATACCATGATAATATAATCAAAACGCAATACTTACCCAACTAAGGCTTCTATTCATGACAAACACGCTCTCTTATCACATCGTACCTGAAAATTTAACTGAGCACGTTTTTAATGTCAAAATTTCTATTCCAGCATCGCGCCATGATGTTATTCATTTGTCATTACCGGCATGGATACCAGGTAGTTATATGATAAGAGACTTCTGTAAAAACATTCATCTGTTAGAAGCACTATCGCCGAACAATGAAAAGCGGCCAATAAGTCAAATTGATAAACAAACATGGCGTGTTGAAAACGCTGCGTCAGGTTTAGAAATTGCTTATCAAGTTTACGCCTTTGACTTATCCGTTCGTGGCGCTTACTTATTTGATGAATACGCGTTTTTCAATGGTACAAGTACCTTTTTAGAAGTAAGTGAGTTCACTGAGCATTCAAAGGCGCCAATATCAGTTGAAATTGTCAATAATCAACTCGCTAAACATTGGCAGTTGTGTACGTCACTAAAAGAAGTGTCTGTTGTTGAGTCTGGAGGCCATGCAACGCACCACTTTACATGTGATAATTACCAAGAACTAATTGATCACCCTGTCCTACTCGGTGTTGTTCAAAAACACACATTTGAAGTCGCTGGTACTCGTTTTCATTTGGTTTTTTCAGGAAATACTGAAACTGATGTTGAACGAATTTGTAATGATCTAAAACCGCTTTGCAAACACCATCTAGATTTGTTCAACGGTTTGCCAGAAAAAGACTATTGGTTTATTACACTTTTATGCGAAGACGGTTTTGGTGGTTTAGAGCATCGTGCTTCTACTGCACTTATGTTCCCCCGATTCCATCTACCTATGCGATGTGAATCGGCCATCATACCTGAGCAATATCAGCAATTTTTGAGTTTGTGCAGTCATGAACTTTTTCATGCATGGAACGTTAAGCGTATAAAACCTGAAATAATGATTTCACCCGACTTAAGTTCTGAGCAATATATGGAGCAACTCTGGATATATGAAGGGTTTACTAGTCTTTATGATGACTTGAGTTTAGCCAGAACTAAGTTGATTAATGCCCAACGTTATGCAGAAATACTGGGGGAGAATGTAACACGCATGAACAGAACGCAGGGCCGACATAAACAAACAATTACGCAATCAAGTTTCGATGCTTGGAGCAAATTTTATAAGCAAGATGCAGGCTCACACAACCATATTGTCAGCTACTATAACAAAGGCACTATTATTGCGTTGGCGCTTGATATTACCCTGCGACAACTCAGCAACAATCGTTACTCTATTGACCAGTTGATGCAGTTACTTTGGTTAAATTATGGATTGAAAAATATCGGAACGCCAAACGACGTAATTCAAACGATCTGCAAAGAGTACTTTAATATCGATATCTCGGGATTTCTGAATATTGCGATTTATACGACGATCGATTTACCGTTAGACAAGATGGTTCAGAGTATCGGCTTAAAGTTAAATTTAAGAAGCCGAGCATCAGTCGATGATAAAGGTGGTAAAGCCAGTAAAGAGATAGTGAAACATGCATTAGGGGCAACCTATAAAGACCAGGGCAGTGGCGTTGTTTTGCAAACAATACATGATGGTTCACCCATTGTTCAAGCCGGGGCTCAAATCGGTGATGTAATGATTGCTTTGGGCCAATGGCAGGTAAATAGTGGAAACTTGCAACGATTATTGGACAATCAACAAAGTGACTCAGTAGAAATAACATTACTCCGACAGGGCCGCATCATTCAGGGAACCTTAGTCATTCGCCCAGCTATTAATGACACTGTTTACTTTACTATTGAAGACTCAATTCTATTTGATACTTGGATACAGGGCTCGGTTTCTAAGTAGTGAATAACTTATGCCGTGCCAATTTACCCAAGCTGCTATTGCGTCGACTCTGCTAGGTTGACCAGAAGCGCAGGATCTAAGCGTTCTTTAAACCAATTAATTCGCCAATCAAGATGCGGACCAGTCACCCTGCCTGTCGCTCCCATTTCAGCTATTTTCTGACCTTGCTTTACCACATCTCCTTGCTTAACATCGATCAAAGACAGATGAATGAACGTTGATGAAACTCCCAGACCATGATCGATAATAAGTGTACCACCAGAGTAATACATATCATCGTGAGCTAATGTAACCTCACCGTCTAATGGCGCAACAATTGCGGTGCCCACAGGCCCAGCAATATCTAAGCCGAAGTGCGGACGTCTCGGCTCTCCATTAAATACCCGCTGACTGCCGTATACGCCGGAAATTCGCCCTTTGGCAGGCAACATAAGCTCTTGTGTAAAGGCATTTAGCTCAGAGCTTGTTGCTCTTGCTGCCGCTATCTGCACATTGTCGTTGCGTATGCGAGCTAAAACTTCTTTAGGTGGAGAAACATACTTTGATGCAACCCCTTCTATACGTTGTATAGCATATTCGCGTTTTGCTAATTTTAGCGTTTTTAGATTACGGATAGTTTGACCAGGTAATTGCCATTCTAATTTTTGTGTTAAATCAGCATCACGGCCAAAACCAAATACAAAGTCGCCTGATGCTAAGATATTAATTTCGCTACCATTAAGCCACACAATACTGCCGCTGCGTAATTTACCACGCATCAACGAACCTTGCGTTAAGCGTCCATTTAAAACGAGTGAGGACGTCAATTCTGGATTGTCTTTCGAGTTTAAATCTATTGACGCCATAAGGAGTAAACTGGCAGTACTCCTAGGTTTCTCATCAGTGGGTGTTGCCATCGGAGATGATACGCCGAGACTCCCTAGTTTATCATTTCCAGCCAGCACGTTTGCATTAAATAAAATACCACTATAAATAATGGCGTATAGGCTTACAGTAACACGAGACAAACTATGTTTCTTTGCGCTTTTATTCATCCGCAACAATGGCACCTTTGCCAACACCTTCGAAGGCCCTAACTTCTAATTTCATGTCTGACATTGTTTTTAACTCATCAAACATAAACTGAGCTAAACATTCAACCGTTGAATCGGTTTCGATAATTTCACATGCTTCTTTTTCTATCGCCATTTCAAATTCACCCTGGGATGATTCATATTTGAAACAATGGAAGTTGTCTGCATTGATGTTTTCATGTTGAAAACTTAACTGGAGAGGTGAAACTAAATCTTCTCGCGTACCAATATAAATATCAGCCCATCTTTTTGACCAATAGTTTTGCCACGTTTCACTTTCTTTACCATCTTCAAAAATTAACACTTTTGAGCGATGTCCATGCGCAATGCGCTGACAATTCCCCTCGTGTTTTTTTAGTCCGTGAGTATAGTGATAAAAATCTGTTGGTATAACCTCTTCACGTAAGAAAAGCTCTACAGAATGAACATTTTCTGGTAAGTGGGTTTTTATGACTTCTTTCAAATACTCGGTTACCGAAGTCATATTTACCTCATCAGCATATACAAAAGCATAAGCTTCAGGTGGGCAATACAAATGCAAGCTTTGTGCATTTTGTGCACCTTCGTGATGATAAGAGAAGTCAACTTGAACTCTCTCGTGAGAATGGTCATGAGTAATTGTGGTACAAGAATGTTCAGCAGGTACGACTAATTTATGATCAACGTACTCATCAATTACATGCTTAAGTTCTTTCTTCACTTTGCCAAAATCTTGCACCATGCTCTCTTCGTTCAATCCGCCATTTAGCAGAATATCAACAATCCAGCTTTCACCCACCATCCCGCGTTTTGGGCATAGGTAAGAGAAATCCATGACGGTCAAATCGTTTACGAATAATTTCATATAGGCAATTAACTTCCTTTTGTTGCGCGCAGCAACTGGTCTTTTAGATTGGGTGGAATACCGCGAATTGTCAATGTGTCTGTATGCGGGTCATATAAAATGCGCTCACCAAGTAATGGACGATCAAAGTTGATGGTCACGCCACCCCCTGACCCACTAAATTTCGCCAATGACTTAATCGCCGCACGATCAGGTTGAAAGCTCTCCTCTAGTGGCACTTCTTGTTGGTCATTAAATACAGCAAAAGATTGTCCTGAATCTTCATCTTTTGGTAAAAACTGAGCAATTTCCTGCACTGTAACATCCTCACCCTCAACTACCTTCTCTTTAAAGTAGCTTGCTACTGAGCCACGATGTTGATTTTTTTCATATGCGTCGCATTGCTCCTGAGATAGATAATCATCGACATTTTGCATTAGTTGTTTATTTTGCTGCTTGACGTCTACCTTCTCTTCACAACCAATATATTGCATGAAGAAATCTGATACCTTGCGACCCATGCGACCTTTCAAGAAACTGATATACCTGAACTGGTCTGGTGTTACTTGCCATTGCGTAATATCAATACGCACGGCTAGTTGCATTTTACTAAAATCTAAGTGGTCACTGTAATCTAAATCCATTTGCTGATTCACAGCGACATGCTGTTTAGTGTCAATAAGCGCAATCAGTAAATATTGCGTAGCCAAATATTCATATTGACTGAATATTAGAAATCCAGTTTCTACCATTTCTTCTTTAGCTAGGGTTTGTAATAAAAACTCGCCACTTTTTACGCTAAATGCGTGAAAATCCATTTCGCTTTGTAATACCTGCGACAAATCTTTAGCAAAAGAATTTTCAGTTTCTTCTACAAACCCTCCAACTCCCTTGCCCGGCTTGCTATTAAAAGTCGTATGAAGCTGTTGCGCTAACGTCTCGATCTCTTTACTTGCCTCAAAACAGCTTGAACGAGGAATAAAATGAAGTTTGCCATCGTCAGACAAATTTAAACGATGAACAACAAATTGGTGAATGAGTGCACTCATATAGTTAAAAGGCTACCTTATTAAATGTGCTAAACTCTTGGTTTAGTATAGTATTTATCGTAGTTTACCCTTAAGCACCGCTACAATAAACTTCGATTTCACAAACAATTGTTTGTGAATGAATAGAGTACCATTATAATGCCTACTCTGAATTTGGTTAATTGTAACCAGTTTTTCGTCAAAAATCATAGGACAGATTAATGCCACAACAATCCCGGTACTCTGATAAAGAGTTCGAAGCGGCTATGCAAGACGTTTTCGTCGCCTTAGAACAAAATAATGCAAACAGGGATTTGTCGTTAATGGTGTTAGGCAATGTCTTATCTAATATCTTTACGCAACAAGTTGCTCCACAAAAAAGAGAAGCAATGGTTGAACAATTTTGTAATGTTCTGAAAAGAGCCGTCAAAGGGAATTAGCAAGCAATATGATTTTTAATGAATCACCAAGGCGTAAACAAATAAACGAGCTGGTTGCTTGGGGGCATTGGTTTGCTCTTGCTAATATTTTGATGGCACTGGTAATATCTTCAATATATTTGCTCTCATCCCCTATATCAAGCACACCTATTAGTATTATATATATGTTTGTGACTTGGATTGGGCATATCAGTTTTATTACTTTTTTTGGTTTCGTTCTTTTATTGTTACCCCTTTGTTACAAAATTAAGCAACCACGTGTATTAAAGGTATTTGGCTCAGCTATTGCGGCTATAGGGCTTGCCCTTCTGGCTTTTGATGCGCTGCTTTATAATAAAACAGGCTTTCACATTAGCTTTAGTTCTGCAGCTTTGCTAAGAAGTGAAACAGAAGGACAGATGGGTGCATTTAATTGGCTCCAGTGGTTCTATTTGTTGTTACTTACTGTTATCTGGTTAATGTTTCAACTGGTACTCGCAAACGCTATTCATAAGCGCATAAAACGATTCATGAAAGTGCACATAGCGGTGTATGTCACCAGCGCTTTTGTGTTTTGTTTTGTTGCTAGCCACGCTATTCATGTTTGGGCCGATGCAAAATTATATGCACCAGTATTGCAGCAAGATAATATGTTGCCGTTGTCCTACCCCGCAACTGCCAAGACATTAATGTCACGTATTGGTGTGTTTGATTTGCAAAATTATAAACAGCGTCAAAATTTACAGTTTAATGACGATGACTTTTATTTTGATTATCCACCGAAGCCAATTTATTGCTCGGTTGACGCTACGCAAAAACTATTATTTTTAAGTTTACGCGATGACAGCCTGCAATCTGAGCCTGAGGGTTTGATGGATAATGGCTTTCATTTTGTTAGCAATACATTAAAAAATGATTACTTAATGTCGGCTGTGTATGGTTTACCGCAAGGTTTATTGCCAAGCGTCGCTAAAGCACAACCAGTAACACTTGCATTATCAAAGGCATTTAATCTTGACGTCAGCATGTACAATCATGAAACAAGCAATCAAGATGATGTTGAGAAAAAGCCCTTTTATTCAAGCAATTGGAGCTCCTTTAGTAGCGAACTGAATGAACAATCCAATGGTTTGTTTATGGCAACAGTGACGAACGAAGAACTAGCTTCAGTTGATTTACAAGTGCTCAGTTTAACGACCAAAATATTATTTGTAGCAAAACCTGAAGACAGCCCTTATCACAAGCTCTATAGTAATTTGCAGATCAAAACAAACATGTCGACAACAGAAGACATTGCTCCCACTATATTGACAGAGTTAGGCTGTAAGGCTGCGCCAGATAATTATTCTATTGGCCAAGCATTGCAATCACCGACTCGAGCCTGGGCTGTTAGTACGCAAGGTCGACATCTAATTGTACTGCACAAAGGACTGATTACTGAAGTTAGCAAAGATGGCAGCTTTGAAATTCGTGATTATATGACTAATGAAAAAGTGTTAACCGAAATTGACACTAATTTATTAAGCCGCTCAATTAAACATATTACTGAATTTTCGAAACAATAGAAAAGCAGACTGCATTCCCCCAATATAGGTAGTCTGTTGCTGCGTATCGTATTCAACTTATAAGCTTAGCGGAGTTATATTGAAATAACTTAGGTTAAATGGACTTGGGGCTTGCCCTCACTCTCTTATTTTCTATATTATTGTTTATAAATATCTGCCAATCACTTGAAAATTTAGAGCGCATTTCCCTAATTTACTTCCCTACCGGAGCACATATGAAAAATAGTTCATCAATAATAACGTTAGCCATAGTCGTATTTGCCTGTTCCCCTAATGCTTCGCAAGAACCAGTTAAAGAAGAGCAAGCAAGTGAACTTAGCGGCTGGCAGCTAGACTTTTTAGATGAGTTTGACTCATTCAATGCAGAAAATTGGCAAGACCAGATGTTATGGGTAAATAGCGAAGACCAATGTTATATTCCTAATAATCAATTTAATACTAGGGAAGTTAGCGAAGGCACACTTAAACTTAGAGTGATTGACTTAGGAGAAAAACGCCCTTGTGACAACATGAGTAAAGAAGGTAAAAAACATCACGATACACAATATGTCGCAGGTCGTATAGCCTCAAAAAATCGTAAAGAGTTTGTAAAAGGTAAATGGACCGCCAGATTAAAGGTTGAGGATAGTGGCCAACCTGGCATGTTCCCAGCGTGGTGGTTGCTAGGTGCTTTAAACAATGAAGCACCAGTGCAAGAAGCGGATGAAACGGTGTGTTGGCCAATGACAGGGTCTGGTGAAATAGACATATTTGAACACCATAGCGGTGGTGGTCCAGATCACTATGCTGCGCGCGCAATAAAAAGCTTGGGCTATTGTGATGGTGGTGATTGGCAGGCACTAATGCTAGTGCAAGCAGCAACACTAAGTGATTATCATGATTATTCGGTAGAATTGGTCGGCAACATTATCATTTTTCGCCTTGATGGCAAGGAAGTGTATCGCAATGAAAAAGACGCAGATCAATTCCCCGAGCCATTATTCGCTATACTGAATTTTGCTAAAATCAATGACGCTCCCATGACTCAAAATTGGACTATGGAAGTGGACTGGGTAAAACACGAGGTATGGAAATAGGATGCTTGGTTTACAGAGTAAGCTGCAAGCTCATTTTTTCTGAATTTGTTCTTGCGCCAATTTGATAAATTGTGCCGCAGGGATCGGTTTCGACCAATAATAACCTTGTCCATATACGCAGCCTTGAGCCTTAAGTATTTCGGCAGTTGCCGCATCCTCGACGCCCTCTGCAACATTCTCTAAATTCATCACATGGCTCATTTTTATTATCGCATTTACAATATGTTGTAGCTGCGTATTGCCCACCATATCTCGAACAAATGACATAT